>NZNH01000023.1 GCA_002694825.1 Acidimicrobiaceae bacterium
GAAGACCACATGGGCGGCGATCACCGCTTGAGCGACACCGACGGCGTACCACAGCGACCGATGGCGAAGCCGTTCCTCGACATGAGCGAGCAGCGCCCAGATCGCCACCACACCATTCGCGATGATCCACGGCCAGATCGAGACCTCGAACAGGTCAAGCATCATCGCATCCATCCCATCGATCTCGGCATCGCGTCAGTCGAGCACGGCGTAGATGTCGTCGAGGTAGGGCTCACCCTGCTGCGACGAGCCGTAGTGCACGTACCACTCCTGCCCGAAGGCCATGGCGAAAGCGTCGTCGGGCAACGCGAGGAAGATGGAGTCCTCGGTGATCTGAGACGCGTGGGCGGCCATCGCCGCCTTCTTCTCAACGACGACGCCGGTGACGTCGACTGCGTGGGTGATCTCGGCGGCCGGTGTGCCGAGATCCTGCTCGAGAAATTCGTTGCGCTCGGCCTCGAATTCGTCGGCCGACAAATCGGTGTCCTCGGCCATCTCGGCCCAGGCCGGATCCTCACCGAACGACTTCATCTGCTCGCGGTTCATCGTCGACTCGAACACATGGGGCGTCCCGGCGAGCTCCGCAGCCCGCTTGCCGACCCGGTGAACCTGGATGTGATCGGGGTGGTTGTAGCCACCGATCGAGTCGTAGATCGTGACGATGTCGGCCTGCTCCTCGCGAAGGATCCGAGCGAGCCGCTCGGCCGCCTCCTCGACATCGGCCTGCCAGAAGCAGTCAGGATCGTCGTTGGTCGGCGTGTTCTCCATCCCGGAGTCCTTGTAGCCGAGAAACTCGAGCCGACTGACCGAGAGCTCATCGGCGGCCGCGGCCAACTCACGGGCCCGGACGTCAGCGAGGGTCTCGCCCTCGGGGATCATGTCGGGGTCAGCCTCGCCCACCGCGCCGTCGGTTGCGCACACCAGCACGATGCGATGCCCGCGCCGGGCACCGATCACCATCGTGCCACCGGTGGCGATCGACTCGTCGTCGGGGTGGGCGTGAAAGAAGACCGCGGTCGCCATCTACGCGACGCTACCGGCCTCGCGCAGCGCCGCGATCTCCTCAGCGGAGTACCCCAGATCGGCAAGCAGTTCATCGGTGTGCTGGCCGGCGTGAGCGGGCGGACGTTGAATCTCGGAGTCGGTGCGAGAGAAGCGGGGCGCCGGCCGTGGCTGTGTCACACCGTTGCGCTCGACGAACGTGCCGCGGGCGATGTTGTGCGGGTGCTGTGGGGCCTCCGCCATCGACAACACCGGAGCGAAGCAGATGTCGGTGTGCTCCATGATCTCGCACCACTCGTCGCGAGTCTTGTCCTTGAAACGCGCCATGAGTTCGGTCTTGAGATCAGGCCAGGCGGAGCGGCTCATCTGCTGATCCCACATGGGATCGGCGAGCTCCATCTTCTCCCGCAAGACGGCGTAGAACTGCGGCTCAATCGAGCCGATCGAGACAAAGTTGCCATCGGCACACTCGTAGACGTCGTAGAAGTGGGCGCCCGTGTCGAGCAGGTTGGTACCGCGCTCGTCATTCCAGATGCCCATCGCCCGAAAGCCGTGGAAGAAGGTCATCAGCGACGCAGCACCGTCGACCATCGCCGCATCGACGACTTGACCCTCGCCCGATGATCGGGCTTCGAGGAGTGCGCACACCATGCCGAAGGCGAGGTACATGCCGCCACCGCCGAAGTCGCCGACGAGGTTGAGCGGCGGAACCGGGGCCTCACCCTGCCGACCCATCGAGTCGAGGGCACCCGCGAGGGCGATGTAGTTGATGTCGTGGCCGGCGGCCTGCGCATACGGGCCTTCTTGGCCCCAGCCGGTCATCCGGCCGTAGACGAGGCGAGGGTTGCGGGCGAGGCAGTCGTCGGGGCCGACACCGAGACGCTCGGTGACCCCAGGCCGGAAGCCCTCGATCAGGCCGTCGGCGGACTCGACGAGCCTCATCACGGTCTCGATGCCCTCAGAGGACTTCATGTCGACGCCGATCGAGCGACGGCCGCGCAACATGACGTCGGCCGGGGGCACATCGGGATTACCGCCTCGAACCGCCGAGGATCGCTCGACGCGGATCACATCGGCGCCCATGTCGGCCAGCATCATGGCGCAGAACGGCCCAGGGCCGATGCCCGCCAACTCGATGATGCGTACTCCGGAAAGGGGTCCCATGGCGTCCTCCGTCAGGCTGCGAACGGTCGGGACCCTAGCCCTCCCGTGCGACGCCAGGCGAAGCCATCGATCAACCGTCGAAGGTGCGGGCGGTGAGGACGGTCATCGCCTCCACCAGCGGCGGCCAGACCTGATACACGAAGTCATGGGACATACCCTCAATCTCGAGGAACTCCGCACCGGGGATCAGTTCTGCAGTGCGTCGGCCGTGCTCGATCGGCAGGAGGGTGTCATTCTCACCGTGGACGACCAGCGCCGGAACGTCGAGCGCTCGCAGGCCGTCGATCCGGTCTGGGCTGCGCAGCGCTGCTTCGAGTTGTCGCATGCCGCCGCCGGGCACGAACGCCCGCTGGTGAAGTTCGGTGAAGAACACCCGGAGTTGGTCGACGTCGAACCACTCGGGGTTGGCCCACAGCTTGCGAGCGGCGATATCGGCTTCGATCTGCTCCTCCACCGTCGCCTTTGACGGTGCCGTCAACGCGGCGACGACCTCATCGGACGCTGCCGGCAAGTCGAGCTCACCGGTGGTGGAGGCGAGCGACACGAGCGCCCGCACCCGATCGGGGTGATCGACGGCGAGCTGCTGAGCGATCATGCCGCCAAGCGACAAACCGAGCACGACAGCGGTTCCGACACCGACGTCGTCGAGTACGGCGACAACATCATCGGCCATGTCGGAGAGTGTGTATTCGTCGTCGTCGGCGGTGATCGACGACAACCCAGCATCACGATTGTCCATCCGGAGCACAAAGAAACCCCGGTCGACGAGCGCCATGCAGAACGCCTCGGGATAGATGAGGAGCTGGTTCCCCATGCCGGGTAGACAAACGACGACAGGGTCGTCTTGGATGCCGAACGTTTCGTAGTACAACTCAATCGCATCGTTCATCACCGTGGGCATGGACCCACACTAGGTTCCGACCCATGAAGATTCGCGACCGGAAGTTCGCCAAGCTCACGACCGACGAGCTGCACGACATTCTGAAGCTCCGCATCGACGTCTTCGTCGCCGAGCAGGCGTGTGCCTACCCCGAACTCGACGGCCGCGACACCGAGCCCACGACCCGTCATGTGTGGATGGCCGACGACGTCGGTGTGGTCGCGTACGTGCGGGTGCTCCATGACGACGACGCACGACGGATCTGCCGAGTCGCCACCCGGGAGGACGCTCGATCAGGCGGGCTCGCTGGCGCCCTGATCGAGCACGTCCTCGACTCGACCGACGGGCCTTGGGTGCTCGACGCCCAGAGCTATCTGGCCGGCTGGTATCGCAAGCGGGGATTCGAGGACGACGGCGAGGAATTCGTCGAGTACGGCATCGCCCACCTCCGGATGCGTCGGGAGTCCTGAGCGTCAGTCGAAGCGGATCACTCGCGCAGGGTCGATTCGCAGCCGCACGCGTGAGCCGACCCTCGGGGCCGTCGAGAGCACGAACCGCAGACCGGTGCCATCTGCTGTCCGCAGACGAACGTCGTGGTCGACTCCGCGAAAGTGCACCCGGTTAACCGTCGCCTCGACATCCCCGGCCGGGTCGATGACTGCGGCGTCGGAGCGCCAAACCTCGATCCCCGCAGGGCCTTCGATGACGTTGGTGTGCCCGAGTATCCGAGCGACGGTGAGCGACCTCGGGGCGGCCCAGATCTTCGAAGGAGGATCGATCTGGTGCAGCCGACCATCGTGCATGACACCGACACGATCCCCGAGGGCGAACGCCTCGTCATGATCGTGCGTGACATGGATCGCTGCGGTGCCGGTTGCGTCGAGCACGGCGGGCAGTTCCCCGATGAGCCGATCGCGAAGATGACGGTCGAGCGATCCGAGCGGTTCGTCGAGCAGCAGCACCCGGGGCGCCGGAGCGAGCGCCCGAGCGAGCGCAACACGCTGCGTCTCTCCGCCCGAGAGTGTCGTGACCGCTCGCCGTTCGTAGCCAGCGAGACCGACCAGCTCGAGGAGTTCGACGACCCGCGCCCGCCGGGTGCTCGGATCGACCTCGTTCATCCGAAGCCCGAACTCGACGTTCTGCCCGACATTTCGGTGCGGGAAAAGGGCGTGATCCTGGAACATCAGGCCGAACGGGCGGGCCTCGGGTGAAGCAGCGGTGATGTCGTCACCGTCGAGCGAGATCGTGCCGGCGGCCAACGGTTCGAGTCCGGCGATCGCGCGCAACAGGGTGCTTTTGCCNCATCCACTTGGTCCGAGCAACGCAAGCAGTTCTCCAGCCCCAAGGTCGAGATCGGTGCCCGTCACTGCGGACACATCACCGAAACGCACCTCGACGCCACGCAACGCCAGCATCACAACACCCCCTCGTTCCCTCTGCGGCCTGATTCGATCACGAGTACCGCAGTCGCCACCAGCACCATGAGGACGACCGAGAGGGCCATCGCCTGTCCCCGAAGCAGATCACCGGGCGTCGAGAGCAGCCGGAACAGCGCCATCGGCGCAGTGAGATTCTCCGGACGTCGGGGCAGGAAGGATGTCGCACCGAACTCACCAAGCGAGACCGCAAAGGCAAAACCAGCGCCCACGAGCAGNCCGCGCATCCCGATGGGCACATCGATTTCGCNGCGAGCGCGGGAGGGCGACGCACCCAGCGTCGCCGCCGCCTCGTGGAGCACCGGATCGATCGACCGCAACACGGGCACCATCGTGCGGACGACGAACGGNACGCCGACAAGTGCATGGGCGATCGGGATGATCCACCAACTCGTTCGGAGGTCGAGCGGTGGCTCGTCAAGAGCGATGAGCATGCCGAAACCGATCGTCACCGCCGACGTGCCGAGCGGCAGCGTGAGACCGAGATCGAAGATCCGAGCGACNCCTCGGCGACCGTGCACCACGACGAGCGAGGCCAGAAGCCCGACGAGCACAGCGATCGCAGTAGCCGCAAGGGCGACGACGACCGAGTTCCACAACGCCGTCGTTGCCGGTGCCGNAAGCTGCCGCGCCCGCTCACCCAGAGCTTCGTAATGATCGAGGCCGTAGCTCCCGCCGGTGGAGAACGACCGCTCGACCAGCACGCCGATCGGTCCACCGAGCAACACCAGGCCGATGATGAGGTTGCCGCGACGCCAGGCGAGGGCTGCGGGACGACGACTCGACCGGGCGCCCCGACCGACGATCGGACGACGGCGTTCCAGGCGGGTCGAGAGGATGACGAGGGCCAGAACGGCGAGGAGCTGCAGAGCAGCAAGTGCAGCGGCGGTCTCCAGGTCGACGCGGGTGACCGCCTGTCGATAGATCTCGGTCTCGACCGTTGCTCGCCGAGGCCCACCGAGGATCAACACCACACCGAACGACGTGAACGAGAACAGGAAGACGATCGCCGCAGCAGAGGCGACGGCGGGGCGCAGCCGAGGCAGCGTGACCTCCCGGAAGGTCTGCCACGGACCCGCTCCGAGCACGCGGGCCGCCTCCTCCACGCGTTGGTCAAGGCCGGCCCAGTAGGAACCCACCGCCCGAACGACGACCGCATAGTTGAAGAACACGTGGGCGATCAGGATCGCCCAGACGGTGTGACGAAGCCGAAACGCGCCGTCGTCGAGTCCGACAACGGCGAACACCTCGGTGAACGCACCGGCGACGACGACCGTCGGCAGCACGAACGGCACGGTGACGAGCGCCCGAACGAGTCGCTGACGTCGCGCCGACGACCGGGCGACAACTGACGCAGCGGGAAGTCCGACGGCGAGGGTGAGCACGGTGCTTGCGATCGCCTGCCAGATCGTGAACCAGGCGATGTCGCGCTGACGCGACGACGCAGCCAGATCGAGGAAGGTCTCGCCTCCCCCACCGCCGAGGCCGCGCCACAGGATCGTGGCGATCGGGTAGAGAAAGAACGCTGCGACGAACACGGCGGGGACGGCCACCAGCACTCCACGAGTACTGAGGCCGAACAGCCGGTTCATTGCACGCTGCTCCGGGTCCGTGCGCTCAGCCCAAGACGATCTCGACCCATCGCTCGACCCATGCGTCACGGTTTGCTTCGATGACGGCCGGTTCGATGGTCTGCGGATCGTCGGCAATCTCGGCGAACTCGACGAACTCAGCGGGCAACGCTGCGGTCTCGAGTGCCGGGAACACGAACATGTTGAGCGGCACGTCCTCCTGGAACGTTGGGGTCAACATGAAGTCGATGAGGGCTTCTGCCTCGGCGCGGTGCTCGGTGCCGGCGAGGATGCCAGCGAACTCGATCTGACGGAAGCAGGAGTCGAGCAGCACGCCGGTCGGTGCGGTGTCGACGGGCGGGTCGGCAAAGATGACCTCGGCAGGCGGGCTCGACGCATACGACACGACGATCGATCGGGCGCCACCACCGGCGGTGAACTCGCCGTAATAGGCGTCGGACCACCCGGCGGTGACACTGACGCCGTTGGCGACGAGGTCGGCCCAGTACTCCTCCCAGTCGTCGGTGCCGTTGACGGTGGCAAGGAGGAAGGCGAGACCGGGCGAGGACGACTCGGGTGACATCACGACGAGCTGGTCGGCGTAGATCGGATCGGTCAGATCCTCGAGCGTGGTTGGTGCGTCGGCACCATCGGGCAGGGCATCGATCCAGTAGTTGACACAAACATCGCCGAAGTCGATCGGCGTAACGCGGTGCTGGTNGTCGATGCGCAGCTCGGGGAACACACCATCGAGGTTGCCCGACTCATAGACCTCGAAGAGTTCAGCATCGAGACCCCGCTGCAGGAACGTGTTGTCGATGCCGAACATGACATCGGCGAGCGGCGNGTCCTTGGTCAGGATTGCCTCGCTCACCATCGCGCCAGCATCACCGCTCTGCAGCAGCTCAACGGAAATTCCTGTCTCGGCGGTGAACGCCTCGAGCACACCCTCACTGACGACGAAGGAGTCGTGGGTCATCAATGTCACCGTCCCGCCATCGGACAGCTCTACCTCGGCGCTGTCGTCGTCGCCGCACGCCGCTGCGAGCAGGGCAAGAACGAATAGGGCCGTCAGTGCGTTCTTCATGACTTCCTCCGCCGGCATTACCCGGATCAGGTTCGGTCGGGTCGTCGACGGCTGTGGTCGACCTCTCAGCCCGGCTCCCCGAGCTCCCCGGTTGTTTGCGATGGAAGCGTAACCGACGGCGGCGGCGCCGGGCCCACTCAGACCACAGCGGCGAGCGCGTCCACCATCTGGTCGACCTGGGCCTCGGTGCTGACGAGCGGCGGACAGAACCCGATGACATCGGACATCGGACGGGCGATCACGCCTTGGTCGAGCACCTCCCAACGCAGATCGATCGGTGTGCGGCCCTCGGGCGGGTACACCGCCCACATGAAGCCGGCGCCCCGCAGACCCGGGTACAGACCGTCGTCGACCAAGGACTGCAGACCGGCCCGCAAACGCTCACCGAGCACGGCCGCCCGCTCGAGCAGGCCTTCCTCTTCGGTCACCTCAATACAGGCCAGAGCGGCTGCACAGGCAAGGTGATGGCCCGAGTAGGTGAAGCCGTGAGCGAGCTTCCACGCCGAGTTCGTCTCGAGCATGCCGAGCGCCTTGCCCCCGACGATCACACCGCCAAGCGGAACGTACCCGGAGGTCACCGCCTTCGCGAACGTGACGATGTCGGGCTCGATGTCGAACGCCTGACAGCCGAACCAATGACCCAGCCGCCCAAAACCACAGATCACCTCATCGGAGATGTAGAGCGCGCCATGCTCGTCGCAGAGGCGCCGCACGGCCTGGAGATACCCCTCGGGTGGCGGGATGATCCCCCCTGCGCCCTGCACCGGCTCGGTGATCACCGCAGCGATCTCCGCACCCCGCTCGGCGAACACACGAGCGAGCGCCTCGACATCGTCGCCCGGGACGTGGATGTGACCCGGGACGAGTTCTCCCCAGCCCTCACGGTATTCGGGGAACCCCTGGGCACTCGTGCCGCCGTAGGCGGTGCCGTGATAGCCGTTGGTCCGGGAAACGACCAGCGTCTTCTCCGGGTGGCCTGCCTGTGCTTGAGCAGCCCTTGCGAGCTTCAACGCCGTGTCGACAGCCTCCGAACCCGATTGGGCGAAAAAGACCTTGCTGTCGGGCATCGGTGCCCGATCTGCGATCTCGGCCGCGAGTGTCTCGGCGAGGTCGTTGGTGAAGGGATCGAAAATGTGATGGGCGTGGATCGTGTCGAGCTGCGACTTGATCGCCTCGGTGACCTTGGGGTGCCCGTAGCCAACGTTGCAGTACCAGAGCGATCCCATGCCGTCGAGGATCTCGCGACCGTCCTTGAGGGTGAGCACAGAACCCTTTCCGGAAACGATGTTGAGGAAGTCCCCGGTGTCCTTGGCCGGTGGAGTAAACGGATGCAGCAGGCGGCTCATGGCCGCAGCATGCCACTCCGTGATCGCCGATGGAAGTGGCTCAGCGGCCCGTGAAGCGGGGATCTCGCTTCTCGACGAACGCCATCATCGCTTCGACCGTGTCGGCGGTCGTGAACTGGTACGCCTGGCCGATGCCTTCAGCCTCCAGTGCCTCTTCAAGGGTCGAGGTGAACGACTGGTTGAGCAGCTTCTTGCTAGTGGCGAGCGCAATCGGTGGCCCAGCCTTGAGCTTCGAGACAAACTCCTCGACGACGGTGTCGAGCTCGCTCCGTGGCACCACCCGGTTGACAAGGCCCATCTCCTGAGCGCGTTCTGCGTCGAGAATGTCGGCCAGCAGCACGAGTTCCTTCGCCTTCTGCATGCCAACGATTCTCGGGAGGATGAACGAGCCACCGAAGTCAATGTTGAGTCCGCGGCGAGCGAAGATCTCGCTGAACCGGCTGCGATCAGAGGCGAGCACGAAGTCACAGGCGAGCGCCATATTGAGACCTGCACCGGCGGCGACACCATCGACCCGGGCGATCGTCGGCTTCGGCAGGGTGTGCAGTGTCTGGCAGGCTCGGCCGACCGATCGCATCCCGTCGAGCGGGTGACCTTCCCGATCCCGGGGATCGCCGCCCACATCAGCACCAGAGCAGAAGTCCTCGCCGGCGCCGGTGATGACGAGCACCCGGATCGAGTCGTCCCGCGCAACCTCGTCGAACAGGTCGTGCAGGCCTGTCCAACCGGGTGCGGTGATCGCGTTGCGGACCTCGGGCCGGTCGATCGTGATCGTGGCGACGCCGTCGGAACGTTCGAGAGTGAGGTAATCGACCATCAACGGCTCACTTTCGTGAAACGGCTCATGCGTCGCGCCGTTCGACGCCCGGCAACACACAGAGCATCTCGTAGAGCAGGTCGGACGCGACCCGGCTCGTCATACCGGACACGTCGTAGATCGGCGCGACCTCGACGAGGTCGCAGCCGACAAGGTCGAGCCCCCAACAGCCTCGGATGATCTCGAGCGCCTGTGGCGTGGTGAGCCCTCCGGTCTCGACCGTGCCGGTGCCCGGTGCGTAGGCCGGGTCGAGCCCGTCGATGTCAAAGCTGAGGTACACGGGTCCACCGCTGACCTTCTCACGCACTTCCACCATCAAGGGCTCGAGGCTCCTGTGCCAGCACTCCTCCACCTGCACGACCCGAAAGCCCTGTTCACGGCTCCAGTCGAAGTCGTCAGCGGCGTAGCCCGTGCCGCGAACACCGATCTGAACGACACGATCACCGTCGAGGAGGCCTTCTTCGACCGCCCGGCGGAACGGTGTGCCGTGGGCGATCTTCTCGCCGAACATGTCGTCGTTGATGTCGGTGTGGGCGTCAACGTGCACCATGCCGAGCGGGCCGTGCTTCTTCGCCAGTGCTCGCAGGATCGGGAGAACGATCGTGTGGTCACCCCCCATCGCAACGGTGACGAGATCGTGTTCCATCAGGGCATCGACGTAGGCCTCGATCCGGGCGACCGAATCGTCCTTGTTGAACGCATTGGTGGCGATGTCACCGAGGTCGTCGATGCGAAGGCTGTCGAACGGTGCCGCCCGGGTGGCCATGTTGTAGGGCCGGATCATCACCGATTCCTCCCGGATCCCGCGGGGACCGAAGCGGGCACCGGGCCGGTTCGACGTACCAAGGTCGAAGGGCACACCAAAGACCGCAACATCAAGGTCGGCGGGTTCGCTGCGGTTCGGAAGTCGCATGAAGGTGGTAATGCCGGCAAAGCGCGGCATCTCGTTGCCACCGAGCGGCTGGGGGTTCCCCGAGTCGTTGGCCGTCGGTCCGCCCGGCATCAGCCCTCGGCTCCCATGTCGGCGGCGAGGTCGAACGCCGCATCGATCGACTCCTTGGGACCGAGCACGTTCATCGCGATTTCGTCGACGCCGGCGGCGGCGTACTCCTCGAGCCCGGCCCGCACCGTGTCGGGATCACCGGCGAGCAGCATGTCCTCAGGCCCCGCCACGCCCTCGCGGTCGAGCATCGCCCGGTACGACGGCAGTTGGCCGTAGATCTTCAGAGCCTCGGCTGTGATGGCCCGAGCCGACTCGACATCGTCGGTGATCCATACGGGCACACCGGCGGCGATCGCGCCCGAGCCGATACCCGGTCGGATGTGCGACGCAATGGTCTTCGGCCCCGTCATCCAGGTGATCGTGCCGCCCGTGCGTTCGCCAGCGAGCGCAAGCATCTTCGGACCCATCGCGGCGAGCATGACCTCGGGGGCGGGACCAGGGATGTTGATCTGGGTGTGGTGGGTGACAAACTCACCGCTAGTCGACACTCGCTGCTCGTTCAACAGCGGGAGCAGGGCGTCGAGGTACTCGACCATGTGGGTGTAGGGCTTGCGCCACTCGATGCCGTACTGCAACTCCATCGCTGGCTGGTGGCTGGCGCCGAGGCCGAGACAGAACCGGCCGCCGGTGGCCTGGTTGATCGTTCGGGACTGGGCAGCGAGCGTCCCGGCGAAGGTGGTCTGCATTGCGACAACCGACGTGCCGAGTCCGATGTCGGGCACCTCACGACCAACGATCGCCAACGTCACCATCGGATCGGCGTTCGCTACCTGGGGATTCCAGTAGCGGTGCAGGCCGGCGGCTCGGGCCCGCTCGGCAGTCTCCAGGGCGGCGTCGATCTCCGACGGAGAATCGAACCAACTGATCTTCACGGCGAACTCCTGTTCACATTCGGTCGAGCAGTTCGCGCTTCTTCGCTTCGAACTCCTCATCGGTCACCACGCCCTGACGGCGCAGTTGGTCGAGCTTTTCAATCTGTTCCGGGATCGACAGCTGTGGTTCAGCGGGCGTCGCCGGAGCAGCTTCGGCCGCCGCCTGGCCGAGGCGGCGGAGCCGACGGTCCTCGAGGCTTTCGACCTGGCGGTAGATCTCGTTTTGCACGAGGTTCGGTTTTCGGATGTCGGTGAACTCCTGGCGTCCACCCTCACCAGCGGACTCGATACCCAGGTCACCGGCACCGATGATCCGCTCGAAGATCGACTGATTGAAGAACACCGTGTTGATCCGGTCGAGCGGGATCTCGATGCCCTCTTTGGAGATCACACCCTTCCGGGACACGAGCCGTTCGTTCGTGACCACGAAGTTGGTGGTGGTCCATTGCAGGTACGTGAACCCGAAGAAGCCGAGTGCACCGAGGAAGAGGAGCAAGATCGCCCAGTCGAGCGGGCCCCACCAACTCGTCCGCAGGGCAGCGAGCGCGACGAGCGTCACCACGGCGAGCAACGCGCCAGCCGGGGCGAGGTACCACCAGTGCGGACGAAGATCGAGGACGAGGTCTTCGTCTTTGGTCAACAGGTGGGTGGGGAACGGCATGGGCCGACACTAACCCGCCGTCGCTGCAGAGGCCTCCGCTGTGTCGGTCGGAAGCGGGGGCAGTCGCAGGGTCAACAGCCAGGTGAGCCCTGCGAACGCAGCCGAGCCCCACATCGCAAGTTCGAGCCCGCCCCCGAGATAGAGCAGCCCGCTGAGCAGGGTGCCGACGAGTCGGCCGGAGGCATTGGCCGAGTAGTAGAAGCCGACATCCATGCTGACGTCGTCGTCGCCTGCATAGGCGAGGATCAGATACGAGTGGAGGCTCGAGTTCAGCGCGAACACGATCCCGAAGACGATGAGCCCGCCCAGCACCGCAGCCTCGCGCAGGTCATCGATCGTCACGCCCAACGCGATGAGGGCCGACACCACCCCGAGGACGAAAGCCCATGATCGGGCCGCCGCGATCTCGTCGACCCCACCCCGACGACGCAGAACCTGCGGAGCGACCGACTGGACGACGCCATAGCCGATCACCCACGCCGCAAGAAAGGCGCCCGTGGCCGTGAACGACCAGCCGAGTATCTCGTCGAGGAAGACGGGAAGCGCAACGACGAACCAGATGTCTCGGGAGGAGAAGAGGAAGAAGCGAGCAGCCGAAAGTCGGTTAATTGCATCGGATTTCGACAGGACCGATCGCAGTGGCGGTTTCTTCGAGGATCTGCCGATGTCTTCGTTCAGCAGGACTGCCACGGCTACGAGCGCAACGGTGATGCCACCTGCCATGGCGAACAGCGCCGTGTCGTAGCCCAGCCAGGCGAGCAGCGCCGCACCGAGAAAGAAGCCGACCCCCTTGAGGGCATTCTTGGATCCGGTGAGCACGGCGACGAGTCGAAACAGGGCGTTGTCGCCGTCACCGGCGACGTACTTCACGGCACTCTTCGAACTCATCTTGGTGAGGTCTTTGGCGACACCCGACAGCGCCTGGGCGCCCATGACGTACGCCACCGACACCCATTCGACCCAGGCAGGTGAGTGCAGGGCGAGAATCACCAGCGCAACGATCTGAAGCGAGAGTCCGGCGAGCAGGGTCTGGTTGAGTCCTCGCCGGGCACCGACCCACCCGCCGAGCAGGTTGGTGACGATCCCCATGAATTCGTAGAGCAGGAAGAGAAAGGCGAGCGACACCGGCGAGTACCCGAGGTCGTGGAAGTGGAGCAGTACCAGCAGGCGCAGGGCTCCATCGGTGATCGTGAACGCCCAGTAGCCCGCAGTGACAAGGGCGTAGTTGCGCAACTGCACGACGGGTTCCTAGAGCTCCGCAGCGACCCTTGCGGCCAGGTCGGCCATCCGGAACGCGTAGCCGTACTCGTTGTCGTACCAGGTGAGGATTTTCACCATCCGGTCATCGATCACCATCGTTGAGGGTCCGTCGACGACGCCCGACCGGGTGTCGTTCACGAAGTCGGCTGACACAAGAGGTCGCTCCTCGAACCCGAGGATCCCGGCGAGTTCGCCATTGGCTGCGGTTCGCAGCGCATCGTTCACCTCGTCGGCGGTGACATTGCGGTCGAGGGTGAACACTGCGTCGGTGAGCGAGGCGTTGAGCAACGGCACCCGGACGGCGAGACCGTTGAGCTTTCCCCGCAGCTCGGGGTAGATCATCGTGATCGCCGTGGCCGATCCCGTGGTGGTCGGGATCAACGAGTTGAGCGCCGACCGGGCCCGCCGAAGGTCCTTGTGCGGGGCGTCGACGATCACCTGCGTGTTGGTGACGTCGTGAATCGTGGTGATGACACCCCGTTCGATACCGAACGTCTCATGCACCACCTTCACCACCGGAGCGAGCGAATTCGTCGTGCACGATGCTGCGGTAAGGATGTCGTGCTCGGCGGGCACATAGTCGGCGTCGTTGCAGCCGACGACGATGTTGGGCACGCCCGGGCTCTTGACCGGCGCAGCAACCAGCACCTTGCGGGCGCCGTTGTCGAGGTGAGGCGTGAGGGTCTCGGTGGTCGTGAACGCGCCGCTGGCCTCCATCACGAGATCGACCCCCAGATCAGCCCACGGGATGTTCCCGGGCTTGTCGTGGATGCTGGTCGTGACCCGTCGACCATCGACGAGAATCGTGTCGCCGTCGACTCCGACCTCACCGGCATAGCGGCCGTGGACCGTGTCGAACTCGAGGAGGTGGGCCGCAGTGACAGCGTCGGCCTTCAGGTCGTTGATGTGGGCGAGCTCAATGCCGTCATGGCTAGCGATGCCCCGGACGGCGAGCCGCCCGATGCGTCCGAAGCCGTTAATGCCGATACGAATGGTCATGGGCGAACTCCCAGAGGACGTGACGAGAATGACGCTAGCGAATCCGCCTCACCGGACTCGGTAGCGATAACCCGAAATCCTGGTGAACCCGAGGCGCCGGTACCAGTCGCCCGCCCGGTCGTTCCGCCGCTCGACCTGGAGCCACGCCGTGGTCGCCCCGCGACGTCGACCTTCATCGACCAGAGCCCCAAGCACCGCAGATCCAGCGCCAAGGC
>NZNH01000024.1 GCA_002694825.1 Acidimicrobiaceae bacterium
GCAAGTGCAGCAGCTGCACCTCCCTCAGCCATCACAGTATGCGCTTTACCCAACATCGATTTACAGACTAATGCCACACTGACTCCCATAGAACTGGCTTCAATAGCGGCCCTGAGTCCCGCTCCGCCTGCCCCGATTACCACAACATCGTGCTCATGACTTTCGTAATCGTACATTCAATCACCCGAATATGAAACTAGGATCGCTAATTAGGCCCTCAGCAACTGAAAGAACGAATATATCCCCTAGGAAAACCATTGCAAGAGACGTCCAAAACCAGAGATTGTGACTTGCATTATGACGACTTGAGAATCTGAATATCCATCCAGCCATAGAAGAAATCCCTCCTCGCCACTGGTCAAGAGATCCACCAAAAAGATGTCTGAATGCATGACATGAGATTACGTACATAGTCAGTAGAAAAGATTCGAATGCGAGTATCAGGGTGCCCATGGAGAACCCCCAAGATCCGTCGAACCTCATCGTGTGAACCACATCGTAGTATTTCATCGAGAGAATGATTACTGCAAGATATAGCATGTAGCGGTGAATATTGTTGATGATGAAGACCCCTCTTTCCCCCGAGTAACCAACTCCATGATTGATCCCGGGTTTCGCAACCATGCACGCTGTAGGATTCTGAAAGAAGGTCCTGTGGTACACCTTTCGCATGTAATAACAAGTCCCTCTGAATCCAAACGGTATCCATAGAATCAGCATTGCAGAATTCATCCATCCTGGATGATTAGTAATGTTGAACAAATGTAAGACGTCTGGAGAGAATATTGGGGAAGTAACTCGGTGATTCTCATAGTGGATGCTGCCGTCCAGTACAATCACCCTAAGGCCCGTGTAGAGCATCGCCATTCCGAGTGCTGTAGCCATTATCGCGGGCTGATTCCACCAGTTGTCGATCCTCTGTGTTTTGCCAAAACCCTTCACGAGGGGCAGACGTTGGTACCCTCTCATCAGCAGTGCCCCACTATTCCCCTGAATAGGCACTGCATAAGGCTGACCATTTTGAGTCTACATCAACTTGATGAATGATGAAGTGAGAAAAAGGTTGTAGAGGGCCTCTAATGGGAGAAATCACTTCTTCGATCTGTCTCAATTGTGGGCATATGCCGGGTGCATTCCTACCTGGTTTACCGTGTCCAGAATGCGGGGAGCCATTCTTTCCGTGAATCACCAAGGATATTTCCATACCCAGAGAATCCCATCGTTCACTATCACTTGAATCCCGAGCATAAGGCCCCCAAGCAGAGGTAGTATGTCCGTACCGCTGGCACCTCCGCTCCACGCGCTCCACCCAAAGAGAATCAAAAGGACATTGCCAGATACCACAAGCCAGAGGTTTGCGATAACGATCCACTGAGTGAGTGACGAACCATTCTGTATGTGGATCCGAGTCAATTCGAGCCACAGCATCGATGGTATCAGGATTAGGAGGAAGGCGATGAGGATTCGTCCATGTCCGCCCCCTGAAACATCTCCACTCCATGGCCACCCTACTGACTCGACAACACCGACATCCCATCCAAAGAGAAGCTGCCACCAGGCAATCAGAAAACCAGCAGCAGCAATGAACATGCACATCACGTTGAGACTCCTCCAGGATTCGGGGATACCGCCCCACAATTCCATCGGATCATCCATCCTCCGAATTCCAATAACATATGATGCAAGAACCATCGGACCAAATACGAATACCACTGTGCGAACCAACTCTCTAGAAACTTCCATGACACGTCCTGATGCTAACTAGTGCTTCAACATGGCTGAACCCCGTACCCCAGTATTCATGACCGCAGGTGCAATCGGATATCCCGAGCGCACGTGATCTAGCGGTTATGATACGAGGTTCCCAACCTCGTTACCCGGGTTCAAGTCCCGGCGTGCGCACCACCGATCATGATAACGACTCAGTTCTGCTTACGAGAAGTGATCATCGATGCAGCACCCACTAGCGCCATGAGGGCGAAGAAAGAAGAGAATCCAGGGAGAAGCCCCCCCTCATCCTCTTTCTCAACACAGCCGGTTTGACCCGGCATTGGTTGATGCTCTCCACCCTCGCATGCTATCTGATCCGCTGATCCAGATACTGGAACATAGTTGTTGATTGACGAATATATGCAGCTCGACCGCCCTTCAATGGGCTGATAGGATCCCGCTTCGCAGGGCGTCTGTTCTGTGGCTCCTGACTCTTCCACGAAGTATCCTGCATCAGCACTCAAGCATTCGGAGGACGCAGTCGATGGTTGATAAGTTCCTTTTGAGCAAGGCGTCTGCATCAGTTGAGACGACTCCCCTACATAGTTGCCTTGATCAGCATCTATACAACTCGACATTCCTGATGTCGGCTGATAGGTCCCTGGCGTGCATGCGATGAAATCAATGGAGCCCAGGCCGACCGAATAATGTCCGGCAGGGACNATTTTNCAGNTCGTCGACTTGCTAGANGGTTGATATTCGCCTGCATCGCAAGGNGTTTGGTCCACCGCCCCAACTCCATCTGCATANTGGCCAGGCTCGACGTCTAGACAGGCTGTCTGACCAGTTTGAGGTTGNAATGTAGTNNCTGGGCATGGCATCTGACTTTTCGCCGCCCTCAGGGNGATGTAGTGCCCNGCATCAGCNTCCAAACANGNAGANTGTCCCGACTGGGGTTGATATGTCCCNGGAGAGCATTCAANCGCCTCAACGCCCCCTTCTGAAGCAACNTANCTGCCAGGCNTCGCATCGATGCACCTCTCTGCCCCTGNTGATGGTTGATATGTNCCCGCAGGNCAATCTACAGGCGCAGTGAATGANGCTCCTGGCGTGTATGTCCCAGGGGGCGTAGTTACGCATNCAGTCATCCCTTCGGCAGATTGGTAGTGNCCNGAGAGACATGGTTGATACGACGAAGCCATCGATTCTGAGACATAATTCCCAGCAGGAGCCAGGAGACACGAACTTTGACCGAAGTCAGGTTGGTAGGAACCNGGATCACAAGAGACCGGCTGGGTTGAAGCTGNAGCGTCGGNATACTGNCCGGGAGAAGTCGAGATGCACGATATCGANCCATGGGCAGGCGCATACGANCCAGGCGGNCATGGANCCTCTTCTGNTGAGCCGCTACCTGATACATAGAAACCAGGCTGCGCCCTGACACACTCCGTTGATCCGCTCACAGATGAAAATCTTCCAGCATTACATGCAGTTTGATCTATTTTACCGGGCGTGCTCACCATATATCCTGGATCTGCCAGGATACAGGTCGAGGATCTAGCGTTGGGCTGGTAAGACCCAGCAAGGCATATGATCTGCGATAATGCACCCTCGTTCGGGACATGGTAGCCCGGGGTTGAGTCTATGCAGGATGTCTGTCCTCCGTTGGGTTGGTAGGTACCGCTCTCACAGATGACTAGGTTCCACGGCAGACTCTCCTCTGCGTAGTGCCCGGGCGGGGACTCATCGCAGGAGTTGGGCGCGTCTTGATACCACCCGGATGGGCAGCCCTCGGGCCATAGGTCGAATGGGGAGTTGAGCCCGTCATTGTCCGAATCGAGGTCGTCCAATGCTATCTTCGCCGTTCCAGGGAGCTGCATTAGTTCCGGNACNCGAGTNCCCCACAAGACCTGATGCTNGGTCTGGTTNACGTTGTTCCANGCNTAGGCNCCCCAGCAGTGNATGTCGTTNGAGGNGTCCAAGCCACATGCGTTCGCAGCGCCCATGACAACTGCTGTGTAATTCCCACCAGTGTGGACCTGATGGGGAGCTGCACGATCCGGACAATTTTCGTTGCCGCCACCACCTTCGCCGCCAAAGTAGTTGCATATCACGTCGTTCGAGCCATTGTAGTCACCNGTGTTGCCGCCCCAGTTATCGCCCCAACAGTGGGCTCCCGTCAGGTCGTACATTGCGCACGCTTGGGCGGTAGTGGCGGATATGCTCGTCATGCTCTCTCCAGAGGGGCCTTGGATCAGAGTTGGCACCACGGCCCATGCCCCGTTGCTGTTGTTGCCGATCCCTTGCTGGCTCTCCGTGTTTGCACCCCAGCAGATCCCGGCACCGGAGTCCGTCATCGCGCAGGAGAACACCCAACCGGTGACTGCCTGAACGAAGCTAATGTTCGCTGGATCCGGGATTGTGACTTCTGTGTTTGACATCGTTAGCTTTCTCGGGCTAGGCTGTATGTGCCAGTACATGCAACCCGATTGCCCTGTTATGGGGGAATCGGCAACAGAGTCCCCACCGGTGACCCTGCAATTCATGTCGGACCCCCAGCAATACACCCCGCCATCACTGCCCGTGGCACATGTGTGCTCGCCCCCCACACTGACGGAGGTCACGGTCACTCCCGTTGGCATGGCGATTAATTCTGGGGCCGGTATTCCACTCACGCCATTGCTGCATGGATTGTAGTAGGTGGTCCCAATATTAGCACATACCTGCCCATTGCCAACCTGCCCCTTGGAGTTGCCCCCCCAACAATACAGGTCGCCATCGGTGCTGATTGCGCAGGTGTGGGCACTCGGCCCTTGCGAGAGTGACTTTGCGACGACGCCCTGTGGAAATATAGCCTGAGCCGGGACGAGCACGTTCCCGCCAATCTGCCCGTTGCCGATTTGGCCATCGACGTTGCTGCCCCAGCAGTAGACGGCTCCTTGGGACGTAAGGCCACATGCGTGGTCTAGGTGTGCCGAGACCTCCACAATCCCCATCCCATTCAATGCGTCCACATAGGTCATGTTGTGGTAGACTTCAGAGCCCGAGATCCCAATTCCGGTTTGACCATAATCTGTCCTTCCCCAGCACACTACGCTGGAGTTCTCAGTGACAGCGCAGGCGAACTGCCTCCCGATCGAAAGTGTGTCATGGGTGTCGATGTGGCCCAGCACTTGGCCAGGAGAGTTGCTGGAAATGGACTCCATACGAATCTCATTCGAAGGGAACTCGGTTTCCGTTTGTGATTCTGATTCAACCAACAGAGAATGTGTTGAAAAAAATACCATCAATGTCGCAAGAAGTATGCCTGTCCACGGACCCTTCGCCATGTGGGGCATAACGGCCGGGGGAAAATAGAACTTTTCACTAAATCCACAACATCATTGCCCTCTGGACCAATCAAGCCAATGACTCGTAATTCACTTCGGCTTCCTCGATGTGGATTTCATCGACGTCCATCTGGGCGAGCTGNAGCTTCCCCGATAGCTCATCGTTCACCGCATGCCAGTAGGAGTAGGACTCTATTACCCAGATCCCAGACTCACGCGTGCCGTTGCCTGACCCCTTGACACCCCCGAACGGTAGATGCGCCTCTGCTCCAGTTGTGGAGTTGTTTATTCCCGTCATCCCTGCTTTTATGCCCGTTTTGAATCTGTAGGCCTCCAGCCTGTCGTTCGTGTAGATAGCACTGGACAACCCATATGGTGAGGCATTCGCCAAATGTAGGGCATGATCGAAATCTCTGGCTTTGACAATGGTGACGGCAGGGCCAAAAATCTCCTCATGGAAGCATTCCATGTCTTCAGTCACGCCCGTGTAAACGTGAGGCCACATGTACACACCTTCCTCGGCATCCGCTACGAAGCCGACTGGGGCCGAGTCTTTGGTAATTCGACCCTCCCCGAAGATGAGATCAGCACCGCTGGCCTCGCACACCTCAAGGCTTTGAAGGAACTCCTCGGCGTATTTCGATGAGAGCATGGGGCCGTAGAGAACGTCACCGTCCCTCATTGAATCACCGATCTTGGTTTCCCTAACTTTCTCCATGAACAGTCCCATAAAATCGTCATAGATCTTCTCATGGATGATCAGGTTACCTAGGCTAGTGCATCTTTGACCAGCNGTNCCGAATCCAGCCCANTAGGCACCCTCGACCGCATTTTCAAGGTTCGCTGATGGCATGACTACCAAGGGATTTTTTCCACCAAGTTCCAGTGAGCAGGAGACTAGATTTCGTCCGCAGATCTCNCCGATCATCTTCCCAACCGCTGTTGACCCCGTGAAGGATATTTTGTTCACGAGGCCCTCGTCAACTGCATCCACGAGGTATTGGCCTGCCCCGCTTCCTTTACCGTGAACGAGATTAATCACACCGTCAGGAAGCCCAGCCTCGTGCATGATCCTGGCTAGCGCGAAAGACAGGAGTGGGGAATCCTGTGGAGATTTCCAGACGCAGGTNTTTCCGCACATNATTGCGGGAATCATCTTCCAGAATGGAACCGCTGATGGGAAGTTGCAAGAGTTGATGATGCCGCAGACTCCGAGCGGCCTTCTGTAGGTGAACAACTCTTTGTCAGGGAGTTCACTGTTGACCGTCTGGCCGTAGAGCCTCCTCCCCTCGGACTGGAAAAAAAGGCAGGTGTCTATGGCTTCCTGAATTTCACCGGCACTCTCTTTCAGGGTCTTTCCTATCTCCCTTGTTTCCAGCCTTACCAAGGCATCCTTCCTGTCCATCAGCAACCGACCCATGTTTCCGATGATCTGTCCCCTTGTNGGGGCTGGTGTTCCNGCCCATGAGGGGAATGCTGATCTTGCAGCTTTCAGCGCACTGTGAACATCCGCCTTGGTCGACAGGGGGAATTCACCCAAGGTGTCTGACAACAACGCAGGGTTGCTGGAAGTGAATGTGGCGCCGTCTGAGGCAACTTCCAACTTTCCACCGATTATGTTGTATCCACGAATCATCGGCGAGCCGTTNGGGTTGTCNTTTTGCATGTGNTCAAAATCTGCTGCTAGGACGTGTGTCATGACCNTCNCAGCCATACCCTTCAAATGAATGCTGCTAAGANCGTTTGACNTNGATTNTAACAAATCCTGAGNCAATATCGAACTTANTGTATGGGGGTTTAAGGGGGGCGGAGTCCNTGGNTCATAACGAGGAACAAGCATGTCAGANGGAGANGGAGAACTCACGCTTAGGGTTGCCAAGGCCATACCGAGTGACGTCGGGCATGGGAGAGCTAGGGTACCGTTNGATAACGATCTCAACCTCAAGCCGGGCGACGTCATAGAGATTAACGGAGAGAAGTCAACGGCCGCGATCGTATGGCGGTGCAGGCCCGAGGACGCCAACTTGGGAGTCATTCGAATCGATGGTATNATNCGAAAAAATGCATCAGTATCNCTNGGAGACAGAGTGAGCATCCGAAAGGTCGAGGTCACCGAATGTGAGAAACTGGTTCTNTCACCGGTAATGGCGAAACAACAGAANGTCAGGTTNGGACCGGGGATCGAGGGTTTCGCAAGAAGAGGGCTGAACAAGAGACCNGTCGTGTCAGGGGACAGGATCTTCATCCCAGGAATGACCTTGTTTGCGGAAGCCCTGCCCTTCCAGATCGTGAGCACCAAGCCTAAGGGGATTGTACAGGTCCTACCTTCGACGGAGATCGTNATCAAAGAAGATCCCGTTGACGAGGAAGATGAGAGCATCATACAATCGATATCGTATGAGGACATAGGCGGGCTCGGTGACCAACTCCAGAAAGTCCGGGAGATGATTGAGCTACCCCTGAAACATCCAATCCTCTTCCGCAGGCTTGGNATCGATCCACCCAGGGGTGTTCTCCTTCACGGGCCCCCAGGAACAGGAAAGACTCTCATCGCGAAGGCAGTTGCCGCTGAGACTCAGGCCCACTTCACGTCAATAAACGGGCCAGAGATAATTTCGAAGTACTATGGAGAGAGCGAGAAACAACTACGCGAGATTTTCGACGAGGCCACCTCCAACGCCCCGGCTATCATCTTCATCGATGAGCTTGACTCCATTGCNCCAAAGAGGGAGGACGTCAGTGGCGAGGTCGAAAGACGAGTTGTNGCCCAACTCCTCACCNTGCTNGATGGAATGCAGGGCCGGGATAATGTCGTGGTGATCGGGGCCACNAACAGGAGAGATGCNATNGACCCCGCTCTNAGAAGACCTGGNCGNTTTGATAGGGAACTTGAGATCGGCGTCCCAGATAAGAACGGACGTTCTGANATCATCGACATCCATACACGCGGCATGCCGATCAGCGATGATTTCGAGATGGAATGGTTGCTTGAGAACTCCTATGGTTTCGTNGGGGCTGACATTTCTGCNCTNGTNAGAGAATCCGCGATGAAGGCACTNCGTAGGTATCTCCCNGAGATCGATCTGGATCAAGATGAGATACCNGCNGANGTGTTGGAGAAAATGGAAGTTAAGATGGCGGACTTCAGAGAAGCGATCAAGGAAATCGAGCCAAGTGCACTCAGGGAGATTTACGTCGAAGTCCCAACCGCATCATGGGACGACGTGGGCGGTTTGAGCGAAATCAAGGAGCGCCTGAAAGAGAGCATTGAGTGGCCTTTGAACCAACCGGAGACTTTCGAACACTTCGGGATCAAACCCCCTCGTGGAATCGTACTCTTCGGGGCCCCCGGCACGGGCAAGACCTTGATCGCAAAGGCAATCGCGAATGAAGCGAAAGCCAACTTCATCTCGATCAAAGGCCCAGAGATGATCTCGAAATGGGTCGGGGAGTCTGAGAGAGCGGTCAGAGAGGTCTTCAAGAAGGCGAAACAGGCCGCCCCCTCCATAATTTTCCTTGACGAGTTTGAGTCAATAGCGGGGGTACGTAGGTCAATGACNGGTGAGGGATCGGACGTCATGAACAGGGTTGTCAATCAAATCCTATCAAGCATGGATGGGGTGGAGTCGATGGAGGGCGTGATCGTAGTCGCAGCGACAAACAGGCCTGAAATGATTGATCCGGCACTCCTTAGGAGTGGGAGATTCGAGAGAGTCCTGCACGTCCCTCCNCCGGACAGGCAGTCGAGGTTGGAGATCCTCAAAATACACTCCTCTGAGATGCCATTAGGCCGGTTCAAGCTCGACGACATCGCTGACGACCTTGAGAACTATACTGGTGCTGACATAGAAGCAATATGCAGAGAGGCAGCCTTGATTGCGATGAGGGCAGGCAAGAAGACAGTATCAAAGAGCCATTTCGAGGAAGCGGTCAACAGGGTAAGGCCAACTGTCAACAANGACATGCTAGAGTACTACTCCAAGATGGAGGAGACACTTGTCAGTGGCCTGGAGTCTGTCAAGAGGAGCACCAACTCNCTTCAGGGCATTGAGTCAGTGTGATCGCTATGCCATCGGGTTTTGGTCGTGAAATTCTGAATCGTCCGATACTCGATGGCGCAGGTGACACCCTAGGGCATGTATCNGATCTTGTACTGGATACGAGGACCGGTGATGTTGTGACCCTNNTAGTTNTGATCAGCGAGGAACTCGACCCAGCGCTGCTCCCTTGGCCAACTGTGGAAGGGCTTCTGGAGGTCCCCACTAACGAAGTTGCCGAAGTCTCAAATGCTATACGGTTGAGATAGCTAGATCTCACAAAGTCGGACAACCGTCTTATAGCGTTGGATTCGGTTGGAGCATGCTGCTGGGCGGTGGACTGATGATGAATGGGCCGAGGCGATCCTCCAAGATCTTCAATCGGACGAACAGACAAAGGCTCCTGCAATTCTCTTTTTGGTCTGTTTTGACACTCCTAATCGCGTTCATCGCGTCAACCTACATCGTTGATGGGAAGACACAACAATCNGCATATGGGGACGACTGGGATGATCTTGGCGATTTTAGATCTGAAATTAACTCAATGGGGGTCNANACCACAGCCATGGTTTCAAGNCCACTCCTTCTCTCTGAAATCGATAACCCCGAGGAAACTGTGTTTGTTGTGTCCGGGGTGGAACGTGACACGATATCCCTACCTCGATTCACAGATGACGAATCCATAGTGGAATTGTCTGACTCCGACGGCTACACTGGTTCAGAGATCGAGGCAATCGTGGAGTATGTGCAAGCAGGTGGAACACTCCTCTTGATGGATGACTTCGGGTACTCGTCTGCACTGGCCCAAGAATACAATATCGTCTTCTCGAATCATCAATTGTATGACGGAGAGGCATGGGCCAGGGAGCTAGATTACAACTACGTCTGGACGAATGTCACCAATGCTTACAATCTGACTCAGACCTCTGGATCGACCTCAGTTTACCACCCATGTTTAGCAGACAGGGATGCGGATCTAATTCTAGACTTAATCGACCCTGACCCAGATTCGCAGAATGTGGGATTCACCCCAACCGATGACTCATTCGGGATGTGCGGGCACCGTTGGGACTCCGAACAAAAAACATATGATTTCTCTGAGAGTTATGACCTCCTAACGAGCAAACCATCCGCATTCGACAAAGAGTCCTCGTTCTCCCCAGCGGAGAATCGCTATCCGATAATCACCTCTACGCTGGACTCCTACTTAGACTCAAATGATGATGGGGATTTGACCCCGGCTTTTGAGGCGGCCGGGATACAAGGGGACGAACAGGGACCATTCGCAGTTTATGCAAGGATCTGCTCTTCCAGACTGTGCGCCGAGCCTTCCTCAGGACAGGTCCACATCGCCTCAGACGGCTCACTCCTCATCAACGCAATCTACTCATCATCGAACATCGATGGATCGAACGTCCCGGACAATGATAACAGGATATGGGCACTAGACATAATCGCTGACGCCCTATTGATTGGAAATGGCTCGTTAAACCCGAGTGAGAATGCCGTAGTGATCTTCGATGAGAGTCGACATCAACAAACGAACCCACTTTCCGACACATACAACCTGGCATACTACTTCTTGGTGTATTTCACAAATGATTGGATGGCGATGCTCATACTGTTCCTTGCTCTCTTCATGATGTTGGAGGTGGTGCTAATTCGCAAAGAGGACCCTGAAGATTGGCGACATGTCTTCAGGATAATCTACTATGGTTTTGGTGATGCAAAGAGGTATGAGTTTTACCAGCACCCAGACAAAATAAGACAGGTATTCCTGTCAAAGATAAGGAGTACAAACACGATGACGAGGGAGGAGTTCGACTCGTTGTCATCAGAGGAGCTCCAGACCCTTGTGGACGACCAGGTTCTACTTCGATTCATCTATGACAATCGTAAGTACAAAACCCAAGAGCTGGTTGCTATTGTGAAGAGAATGCGAGAATGGGGTCCGGACGACAATGAGCCCGACGATGATCTGATGGACATGTGATANCGATGTGGACAAGAAAGGCAACCATGATGCTCGTCGGGGGGGTATCACTNATTCTCGTGGGGATGATGGTGAGCCATTTTCATCTGATGATACTGGGCATGCTCATGGTATCTTTGCTGGTGATGGCCAGTTGGATAAGCGGATATCCAAAGCTGGTCGTTGAGAGGGAATTGTCGGAAGAAAACGTGTACAAAGGAGACGACATAACGGTGACTCTCACGATCAGCAACCAATCAAGACGGAGGACTCAGACCTTGGACATCTACGACAACGTACCCCATGAGATGAAGATCAGAAGGGGCATAAACATGATCAGGGCTAATCTNGGTCCAGGACAATCAACTGTGTTGAGNTATACTGTNAGATGTCCATTGCGAGGACACTTTTCCATAGGGCCCACCTCCTTGAGATACAGGGACGTATTTGGGCTGTTTACTGATGAGGGCGTAGCTGACAAGAGGAGCGATGTAATCGTATTCCCCCAAGTCAGGGACATCGAGGATGCGTTACTTCGATCAAATGTCCCCAAGATGTATACTGGGGCTACGACTCTCAGGACACCAGGTCAGGGAACCGAATTTTACTCCCTNAGGGAGTATATGCCNGGNGACTCNTTCAGATCGATNAATTGGAAGGCCTTCGCGAGAACAGGGGACCTGATGGTTAACGAGAAAGTCCGTGACGCAGTCACTGACGTCCACATTCTCTTCGACACAAGGGACATCTCAAGGATCGGTACAGTGCTCAAGAACCCACTNGAGATGGGGGCTGTGGCGACCGCATCCGTGTCTAACCATTTCATCAGAAGGCGGGACGCAGTCTCACTNACGACTTATGGTCGGAGGATGGACCATCTCCCAGCAGAGGCGGGGGATAAACANCAATACAAGATTCTAAGCCTACTTGCTGGAGTTTCCGCCGGGGGAACAATGCCCCTCCAAGCAGTGACCAATGCACTCATACCAAGAATGAATCGTGGCTCACCAGTTTTCGTTGTAAGTAGCCTTGAGGGAGACGGGACCACATTGCCTGCGATTAGGGCCTTGTCCAGCCACGGACATACTGTCTATGTCCTTTCTCCCAATTCAATCGACTTGGAGCGGCTTGTAAGTAGAATTCCAAGGATGGCGTATGAGGTCCTAAAGATGGAGCGGCAAAATAGGCTGATGTCGTTGAACGGATACGGCGCTAACGTGATTGATTGGGTTCCGGACATTGACCTTGCACAGGCTCTATTGCAAGTNAAGAAGGGATAGGTGAGTAAGAATGAGTTCCGAGGGTGTTGAAAGCGGCAAATCTCTGAGATTGCGATCCGTCAGGACCCGTTGGCAGATTTTGGCCTTGCAACTCGTGGCGACTGCGTCACTGGCCGCACTCGTGTTGACCATGACTTCGAAATATGGGGAATGCGACCAGGACTTCATTCAAGAAGCGGATGGCGAGAATTATTGGTGNCCAGCATTNGANCATACTCGTGGAATCNTCTANGTCGAGGACTCCTTCCAANGGGAATCAATCTTGCCGGATATCATCACGGGGGCTGACCAAGCTGGCAACTCATCATTGCTATTTCCCACAATTTTTTGCTTGCTTCTAACCGGCGCTCANGCTTACATNTCCACTCGAGGGACAAAATTCCGTCGAAGACTGAGAGCNGGATTTTATACCACGACTCTANTTTTCTGCCTNGGCCCCTTTCTATTCGAATGGATATCTGGAATGGTCACTTACAGGCAAGCATACATCCCCTTCGGCCAGAATCTAGACATATTCAACCATGCTGACAGGCTCTCGGTCCCAATGCAGTTGATTTCAGAGATCATTGTCATGGGAGTGGTCTTCGTCCCAGTTTTATTCGGTTTGATTGGAATATGGAACCTTTCAATGAGGTCAATAGTGGCGACTATGAGCTACGTTGTCATGTTCATCATATTCCACGCTCTGTTGACATTCGAGGCCGTCCTTGACTCAGTTCAAGGCATAGGTCTGAAGCCACTTCCCGCGCAGATCGGAGAATCTAGCATGTTCGGTGGATTGGTCTCACCCCTTGCGTTTGAGTTGATTACGATCTCAGTGGTCCTTTTCTTATTCTACGAGTCCTCTCACATGTGTATACGACTGTTCGAGTACGTAGCTATGTTGCCAGAGAGTGCCCGAACCGACAGCGAACACATCAGGATGTTTCAAACCGTCTTGAACACACACCTCTCCCAACTCTTTGGTGTTATCTCCTTAGCGACCCTATTGACCGCGATAGCATTGGATTTTGATGAGATTCTAATAACCGTGATTTCTGAGTTTCAGCCAAATCAATGGAGTCAGCAGGTGAAAGACTCACTGGAGTTGCAAATGACCTANGGTAANGTAATTTCAGCAGGCNTATTCCTCCTGTTCGTGAGCATGGCCCGATATCTAGTGCCATGGCAATTGGTCCTTGGTTGGTTTGAGTCACTATTCAGAGGAGGCTCGAAGAAGCCCGTTTCTGATTCTGAAGGCTGAAATTACCTTATTTTGAGTAGACGCTCGACGACTCGGACGGTGAACTCCGAGGCAAACAAGGAAATNAAAATGCATGCTGGGTANATAAGCATCGAAGAANNGCTNGAGTCTTGTAGAACTGTACCTCTTAAGTGAGAGGCAAATGTTATCGCCCCAATGATATAGANGGAAAGTACNGCCCTTTCCAACCAAGGGGTAGACCTTCTTCCACCAGAGAGATTAGAATTTGGAAGGGGCGCTATTGGATCCATAACNTGGCGAGTTGTGCCCGGTGGAAGAACCCTCCTCCTTCCATTGCGTTCAAACACAATTACCTCCACGGAGGCTCATGTGCGGGCTGCAAATTGAATCCTGTAGCCGTTGTGAAAACCCGAGCGTAGTGTATCAGCCATACAGTGGTCAGAGGCTATGTGGTAGGCACCTTAGAGCATCCATTAGAAAGAGAGTCTCCAAGGATCTTAGGAACCAGCTATCACTTCCCAAAGACGCCACAGATGCCGATGGGAGGCCTTTTCGCATTCTTGCTGCAGTGAGTGGGGGGAAGGACTCAGCGATAATGCTGCATATGTTGTGTGATATATTGGGAAAACGGCGAGACGTCGAGATTGTAGCCGGAGTCGTAGATGAAGGCATAGATGGATACAGATCCCCTTCGATAGACTGTGTTGAGGAATTATGCTCTATGTTGGATGTGGACTTAGTCAGAATAGGATATGAGGATATTGGGTATCAACGGATGGACGAGGTTGTCAAGATCATGCCAGCCATCGCGAGCAAAAACCCTGATGCAAAGGGTATGATGCCATGCTCATTCTGCGGGGTGTTCAGAAGGCAAAGCCTGAACACTCTCGCAGAAAAGACAAATGCCAAGGCAATGGCCTTGGGGCATAATCTAGATGACATGGCACAGTCAATCTTGATGAATTTGCAAAAAGGAGAAGTTGAGAGGTCGGTGAGGTTGGCCCCTCATACCGAAACTCCAATTGATGGGCTTCCACCCAGNATAGTACCTCTCAGATGGATACCTGAGCAGGAAATCCACGCACTCGCGATGGTCATGGAGCTACCGTTTTTCCATGGAGAGTGCCCCCACGCCGCTGGAGCCCAGCGTCAAACAAGCAGAAACATAATTGCAGCGCTCGAGACAAACACGCCNGGAGCTAGACATGGNCTGCTACACAGCCTGGAGAATATCCGAGAGATCTTCTCACTGAGTGGAGGAGGAAACTCGGACGTGAAATCCTGTTCTGTCTGTGGTGGGGTCACAAGCAGGGAAGTTTGTCAGTCCTGCACGATGAAATCATGGCTGAATGAACAAATTTGAATCTCTTCCCCCCCTTTCTCTATATATACCGCCACTCCTGAAGAAGGAATATGCAAAGAGAGGATCTCGAAGGCATGACCGTTGCCAATTTGAAGGTTTTACTCTCGGAGCTATCTCTTCCCGTCTCGGGAAAAAAAGCCGACCTCATCGAAAGAATTCTTCAGAACCAAAGTTCTGATGCTATTGACGTTGAGCCTTCGCTTGAGAAGGAAATCGACGATACGAACCAAGATCATACTCGCGAGGATATCGAAACAGTTGTCTCAAATATGGTGGAAGGTCGAATCGTGAATGAAGAATCAGAGATAACTCTCCAAACAATAGTCTTGATTGGTATTGTAGTCCTTGCCTTAGGGTTGGTCGTCCTCTCTCTCTGAGATCTTCTACACGCTCATATTGTTTTGAGCTCTCTATTTCCATCGCCTCCAGGCCCAACCCATGGGTCTGGTTTGTTCCCAAGAATTTCATCTATAGTCTCCATATGATTCTCAGTAAGCCTCTTTGCAACTTCAATGCACCCCAGATTCTCTTTCAGTTGATGCTCATTCGTGGCCCCCAATAGAATGGTTGAGACGTTTTTGTTCTTCAAACACCATGCTAGTGCGAGTTGAGCCATACTGCAATTCAACTCATCTTTTGCCAGTGACGCCAACTTCCTGAGGACCTCTATCTCGCCCCTCTCCTCTCTTTCACGCAATTCGTCCTTTAACCAACTGTAGATTTCAACAGTCGCCCTGGATCCTTCAGGTATGCCTTCATTGTACTTACCCGTGAGGAAACCCGAACGTAGTGGCGACCAAATGGTGGTCCCTAAGGAATAGGGGGGATTAAACAGTGGGAAATATTCTGTTTCGAAACGATCTCTGTGCAGCATGTTGTATTGCGGTTGCTCGAATGATGGCGGCTCCAGCCCCTCGGTTCTTGCAATCCAGAAGGCCTCAGTAATCTGTTGAGCAGACCATTCACTCGTCCCCCATGATGTGGAAGCCCCGGATCTTACAATATCCGTCATGGCCCTGACTACAGTCGACGTAGGGGTGTGAGGGTCAGGCCTATGGCAAAACACCATGTCCACGTAATCCAAGCCTAGACGCTCTAGTGATGAATCAATTCCTTCCATGATGTGCTTTCTCGACAATCCTCGTTCGTTAACTCCGCTCCCTCCCCAGAAGATTTTGGTGGTTATCACTAGATCCGATCGCCTCCAAACTTCCGGGTCTTCCTCAATCAATTCTGAAAGTGCAATTCCGAAGATTCTCTCGGCCTCCCCTGGTGGCGTACCATAGGCCTCAGCGTGATCGAAGCAATTCACTCCAGCTTCGCGGGCAATTTTCAGCAAATGCTTTGCTTTCTCGATTCCGGCTTTTCCCGAAAGCTCTTGCTTNACACCATAAGTCGCCCAGAATCCATATGAGAGCACTGAAACTTGCAGTCCTGTAGTTCCCATCATCCGATAATACATGTTGTCCGCCATGTGATGCGCTGAGCGAGTGCCCTACTCAAGATTTATGACAATGCTGACCTAACAGNGTTCCTCGAAAGTATCACAAGGCATATGGGTGGACTGCCCTCGTAGCGGATGCGGGATACAACATGGACCTCATTACAATGGATGACCTAACCAATGATGAATCGATATCACTTTTGGAGGACGCCAGGAGATTAATGCCCGTTGCTAATGGGTCAGCATATCTACCTCTCCTGGAGGGAAAGGTGTTAGGGAATTTGTTTTTTGAAAATTCAACGAGAACTAGGCTATCTTTTGAAACCGCCATGAAGAGACTCGGTGGCGAAGTACTCAATTTGAGTGACGTCGGCTCATCGGTCAAGAAGGGCGAGACTCTCTATGACACTATGCAGATGATAGATGGATATGCTGACATAGCGGTAATTCGACATCCCAGACAAGGAGCTGCACAGTATGCTGCAGACGCAGTGGAGATACCCATCCTGAATGCTGGGGATGGTGCAGGTAATCACCCCACTCAGACCTTACTCGATTTATTCACAATTAAGCAAGGACATGGGACTATCCAGGACCTTAGGGTGGTTCTGGTTGGCGACCTTAGGTATGGTAGGACAGTACATAGCCTGAGTCACGCACTAAGCCGTTTTGGGGCCTCATTGACCTTCGTTTCCCCCGAGAGCCTAATGATGCCAGAAGAAATTGTCAGGGATCTAAAATCAAATGGATGCGATGTAGCCGAAACTTCCGATCTACTATCCGTCTTGGGATCCTCGGATGTCGTTTACATGACCCGAATACAGAGGGAAAGATTCCCGGACGAGGCAGAATACGAGAAGGTAGCCGGAATATACACCATAAAATCCGATGACCTAGCTAATGCTCCCTCTAACTTGATGATTATGCATCCACTGCCGAGAGTCAGTGAGATTCACCCTAGCATTGACTCTACTAGCCATGCTTGGTACTTTAGACAGGCATTCAACGGTGTTCCTACTCGAATGGCTCTCCTATGTCGAAGTCTCGGAGTTCCAATTCCGGAGGTGATTAATTGAGCGAAATGAGGAGAGTTTCAGCGATATGCAATGGAACAGTGATCGACCATATACCATCTGGAAGAGCCGTACAAGTAATGCGAATGTTACACATAGACGGGTCCCAATCCAATCCAATCTCTCTTGTCATGAACGTACCAAGTGGCAAAGTTGGTAGGAAGGATGTGTTGAAAATCGAAGATAGGGAATTGAGTCAAGAAGAACTCGATAGACTTGCNCTNGTCGCACCTTCCGCCTCTATCGCCATCATAAGGAATTATGGTGTTGCTGAAAAGAGGCAAATCGAACTCGGGNATGAACTCATCGACATAGCAAGATGTTCGTTCTTNAATTGCATAACTCAGAATATCAATGAGCCACTACCACACAAACTGAGGGTTATTTCGACGGAGCCATTGGAGATTAGATGTGCATATTGCGGGATGTCNCAGTCCGTCGAGCAAATAGTCGAGTCGTTGGTGTAAANTCAGTTGTGGCGTTAAGAGAAGTTTCCAACAACTCAACATCAGAAGACAGTTATTAGAATTCAATAGATACCGGTGGTTGCCAAATGCCAGAGAAGAAATTGAACGTTTTCCTTCACTTCAGGAAAGCGGGAGGTACAAGGATGGTCAACCTTGCTTTGGCAAATGGCGAGTCTTTGTGGGATAACCATGACAATGGGAAGCCNTGCGATAGCTCAGGTACCGTTATCGACCTGACTAAATTGACTATTGAACAATCACTCAATTTTATTGAGGATGCAATTTCGATGGGAAAGTCATTCATTTCGGTAGCAAGGGGAAAATCATTCATCGAGGCCGCTATTAGGCACCCACAAGTAAGAACGATTTGCTCGTTGAGGGATCCGAANAAGACCTGTCTGTCAAATTACAACTACGACTTCTACCTTGTTGAAGCTCATGACAGGAATCTTAGCGATTATATCCAGAGAAAACAGTATTCGAATCCCTTCACNAAGTCAATATTGCATGTAGGTGGCGATGATGAGGTTAAACAAAACTCCGTTGGAAAGGCTGTGAGTGTTTTACAGAATTTCGATGTGTTGATTGAACTAGGGCATCCAGATTCTGATAGATTGATTTCCCAGCACCTAGGATGGAACAATTTTGATGTTAAGTCCCATAGCACCCAGGCGGAAGATCGATTGTGGAAGGTGGTGAATATGATCAAAAAAGGCAGANTAATTAGAGCGGTCACGCTNATGCTCGGTCGAAAACGAGGGACTCTGNAGGAAGTTCCAGAGGCTACTATTCATCTAGACCAGGAGTTAATGAACAGACTATTCAAGCCTGGATAAATATGAAGAGAAATTACTCACAATCTGTCCAGAATAGATTTGAAGACCTCGGATTTGATTCCGACCGAGCGGGCCTCCAGCCTTTTCAAAATTAACTCAGGCGTCGACCTTGCAGGGATGCCTATCCTTGGAACTCTATCCACAATCAATTCCAATTCCTCATCCAGTCCCTTTGCTTCTATGCCGTCAACTCTAGCCTTAAATTCCATTTTCTTGCATATCGAAGATCCGATATGTGTCACCATCAACATAGCATTGACGGAATTCCTCGCTGCCACATCCAGCAGACCTGCAAGAATACCAGCCGCAGCCTCTGGTTCCGTGATAGCCTCTAATTCGTCTGCTAGGACGAATTTTTTCGAATCAGAGCCAACAATACTAGCAAGCCCGATCAAAGTCCTCTCTAGGGCCCCAGCACTCTGAGTCCCAATCACTTTGGACATTATGTGTATCTCTTCCGCCAGCGAAATCTCAGCTTCATCTGATGGAACTGGCAACCCCGAGTGTGCCAGTAGCAGAATGATTCCCACCCCTTCGATCAACGAAGTCTTCCCTCCGGAATTTGCACCCGTAAGCAGAACGATAGAGCCATCGAAAGACTGTCCAGGGAGGCTCCCAAATCCATAGTCAATGGGGACTGGATCAACGCCAAGGAGTGGATGACGTAGCCCCCTTATCTTACAACTNGGGCTGGAATCGTTGATTATTTTCGGTAGATTGCACCTCCTTTCTTTGGACCATCTCGCGATACCAATCCAGAGATCAACATCTATGATTTCAGAAACTGATTTNTTCAATTTATCAGACAGTAAAATCGCTAATTGGACCCTTTTCCTGAGTATTTCATCCTTTTTCATAGAAATTAACAGATCGATTTCTTCTTCTATTGAAGCAAGGGCTGTTTTATCGAAAAGACAAGGATAGTCACTTTGAAAGCAATCAATTGGCGCTTTGATGCCTATTGGCGAGAGAAATTTTTCCAGTCGACCTCTACCCTCTTCCAGGGCAAATTCTATTGATTCTGACACTTCATATTTTAATCGATTTTGCAGACCAGAACTGTCTGCGTAGTACGATAACATTTCTGATCCGTCTAGGGACAATCTGTGTTCCTGCGTCGCTGCGACGATCAGGTCATCCACACTACTTTGAATGTTTTTTACCTCAGTCCAGAGGGAATCCCTTACCTCCTCAATTGCATTCTCTGAGGCTTCCCGTGTGATCATCGACTCTAGCTTATCGAGGCCATCGAGTGCGTTATTCACCCTTTCACCTATTCCACACGGCCCAATCTCTAATTCTCGTAGTTGAGTCATTGCAAACAGAGTTTTGTAATTGCTCTCGATGAACCTCAAAGACAACTC
>NZNH01000025.1 GCA_002694825.1 Acidimicrobiaceae bacterium
CCGCCACCGCGACCCGGCCGACGTGCATCATCTGCATCACGATCGTGCCACCCTCGGCATGAACCGCCTCAGTGACCCGTCGCCACCCGGCGGCGTGGTCGCTGCTCACCAGCCCCGGCGTTCGGCAATAGCCCTTGCCGTCCTCGGACGGATACACGCCCTCGGTGATGATCATCCCGGCGCCGGCTCGCTGACGGTAGTACTCGACCATGATGTCGGTGACCGCTCCGTCGGGGGTCGCTCGCGCGCGGGTCATCGGCGCCATCACGACGCGATTTCGGAGTTCGATCCGACCGAACCGGGCCGGCGTCATGAGGTTGACGAATCGGGTGTCGCCGTCGGTGGAGGTCATCGGGCCATCAGCGCCTCGATCAGAGCCGCCATCTCCAGCGGTTTGTCTCCTTGGATCGAGTGNCCGGCACCCTCGACTACGACGTGAACCGTGTCGGGTCGGCGACGCATCCACTCGGCGACGTCTTCGTCGCCGATCACACTCCACTTCCCGCCCTGCCACAGGGTGATCGGAACTTGGACCAGGTCGACCTTGCCCCACAGGTCCTCGAACGACGGCGCTGCATCGCCGCTGACCTTCCAGTCGCGCATGCGGTCGTACCGCCACGTCCAGCTGCCGTCGGGAAGCGGCTTGGCGTTGTGGAGGATCCCCCGACGCAGGCTCGACTCGCTCCGCCCCGGGTTGAACTCGATCGTGCGATCGAGCATCGCCTGGAACGACTCGAACACTTCAGGACCATCGACGAACGTGATGATCGGCTCGGCCTTGGCGTGGTCGGTTCCCGGGGTGACATCGACNACGCCGAGGCGGCGAACGAGGTGGGGGTGATCCGCAGCCAGACAGATCGAGGTCATCCCNCCGAGCGACATGCCAACGACCGCCTCGGCGGCCGGTGCCAGGCGCTCGATCGCGACGGCGAGGTCGGCCGCCATCGAGGTTGGTGTGTAGTCGTGGGCTGGTCGATGGTCGCTGTGGCCGTGTCCGGGCAGGTCGATCGCCACGAGTGGGCGTCCGAGCGCCATGGCCACCGTGTCCCAGGTATGGGCGTTTTGGGCGCCACCGTGGACCAGCACCAGTTCGGGGTCGCCCTCGCCCCACACCAGCGCCGAGATGCTGAGGCCGGACGGCAACTCGATGCGCTCCCGCCGCACGGTCGGTGGCGCAGCGAACGGCAGGTCGTATTCGGCGGCGTTCTCGTGGAACAGCCCAAACTCGTCGTAGTCGTGCACGTCGGGACCCTAGAGCAGTCTCTGGCTCACGCTCACGCCGGTGGTCGAGCGTGCGCCGCGGGAACCGTCGGCGGGTTTGGGATCCGGCACCATCGGGACCTTCTCAGTCGTAGGTCGGAGCGGCGAAGAATCCCTCGAGCCCGTAGGGCGCATACGGGCCGAGAATGTTCTGTTCGAGCACACCGATACCGGTTCGCTCGACCCCGGCGCCATCGGTGTAGGTAGCTCGCACGAGGTGCTGACAATGCTGGTTCTCGTACGCCGTATCGTCGACATCGTCGAGTGCCCACGACTCGCTCGCCATCGCGAGTTCGTCGTGCCATTTGCCGTGAACCCAGATGGGGTGGGTGTAGCCGATGCCCTTCATCCGGAACGTGAAGATCGGTTCGAGGCGGACCTCGTGGCGGGCGCCGTCGGCCACCGAGGTCATCGCGATCGTGGCCCCTGTGATCATGCGATTGCCGGACGCGAACGTCACCTCGTGTTCGAGATTGCGCATGTGCTCCACCGCCGGGTCCTCGACCCCGGGAAGCTCATCGGGTGAGCCGTACACGGGGAGCCGGGCACCGACCTGGAAGAGCGGACGGCCGACATTGTCGTCGAACAATTGGTAGTGCAGGCAGAGGTCGTCGAAGTTCAGCGGCGCCCAGAGGAAGAAAATGCCGCCCATCTGCGAGGCCGCCGGCGCGCCACGGGTGTCGCCACCGATGAGCGGCCGGACCCCCCACGAACGATCCTTGGTTCCGACGACCTCCGACGGGTCGAGTTCGATCCGAACATCGCCGAACTGGACCCATCCCGTCCACCGGCCGAGTTGGGTGAACCGGGTCGTGTCCATGATCTTGCGAAGACCTCGACCGAGATGATGACGGGGTTCCTCGACATTGCCGGTGCGCCCTTCCCACAGCAGGTCGCAGGTGAAGTCGGTGTCGTTTTCAGTCACGGTGATCCGGCACGAACGCATCGGTTCGATGATCTCGAGGGAGTACGGCCCGATAGTGAGATCACTCGGTTCGTCGCTCCGCCGTCCCGATACGTGGAACGCGTACTGCCGCCCCTCATGGATGAACGACACATGGGCATCCTTCACGCCCAGGTGCTGGTAGAGCGCTGCTCCGGCGCCGAGGTAGAAGTCGCCCGAGGTGGAGTAGCCGTTGAACCAGTACCGCTCGTAGACGTCCTTGTCGCTCGTCGCCGGGTGGGCAACGGGGTCGGGGGTCTGGTGGATCGGGTAGTCGTCGAACCTCGAGAGCATGACCCGCAGTGTGGCGGTTAGGCGGCGCCGCGTCGATTCCGTCGGCCTCGTCCCCGCCGGAATGCACCGGGAACGGGCTCCCATCGGAAGCGTCTTGCGGCGACGAACGCACCGAGGAGGGTCCAGGCCATCAGGACCAGCAGACGATCCCACTCGAAGACAGGGGCGTCGCTGAATGGCGACATCGCTTCGGTGAAGGCGACCGCGAACGGCTTCAGCGGGAAGATGTCGCCGATCAGGTTCAGCCACGACGGCGGATCCTCGAGGGGGACGAAGACGTTCGAGAGGAACGCCAGTGGGAGGATCGTGGCGTTCGCGATTGCGGGGGACGCTGACGCGGTCTTTGCGACGGCCGCGAGGGCGACGCCGAGGGTTGCGAAGCAGGCCGTACCGGCGAGGAAGGCGACGATCATCGCCGGCAGCTGAGCAAGCTGGACGTCGACGCCGTAGGNGACGATGCCGATCCCCACCATCAGCGTCGTGGCGAAGGCCGCAATCCACATTCCGGACAAGATCGCACCGGCGAGAAACACCCACGGCGGGATCGGCGTGCCCCGGACCCGCTTCAGCACACCGTCGTCTCGGCGCATGGTCAGGTTGATCGCCAGGTTCGTGTACGTGGCCGATGCCGCTGCGAACACTCCGAGGCTCGCCGCATAGAACTGGGCGGTGGCGAACTCGCCGTAGCTCGTGCCGATCGGATCGTTGCCGAAGATGGCGACGAAGATCACCAACATGACGAGCGGTAGTCCGATCGTGAAGAAGGCACCGATCGGGGTTCGCCAGAACAGGCGGTTCTCGGCCCGGACCGAACGCACGAGCAGCTGCANGTCACGCCNGAACGGNGANCGCCGGTCGGGNGCGAGNGAGGCGCTGGCGTCGCTCATGGCCCCATCATGGCGCCCCGGCAGGCTCATGACGACCAGGGCATCTACGCTTTGGACGTGGCCGACCTACCCGACCCCCTCGGACCTCCCGGCGAACGACACGACGTCGTCATCGCCGCCAACCGGCTCCCCGTGCGCCTCGACGGCGACGGCGGCTGGGCGCTGAGCCCCGGCGGGCTCGTCACCGCGATGACCGCCGTGATGGAGGGCCGCGATGCGGTCTGGATCGGCTGGGACGGCGGCCTGGGCGATGCCGCCGAGAGCGCACCGCCGGCCCGCTTCGGCGACATGGCGCTGCGGTCGGTGTCGCTCAGCGAGACCGACTACGCCGACTACTACGAAGGGTTCTCCAACGGCACCCTGTGGCCGCTCTATCACAACGGTCTGTTGTCGACCCGCTTTCGTCGATCCTGGTGGGCTGCCTATCGACGGGTCAACGAGCAGTTCGCCAAGGTCGCGATCGAGACCACCGAACAGGACGGCACGCTCTGGATCCACGACTACCACCTGCAGTTGATGCCGGCGTTCGTGCGTGAGGCTCGGCCCGACATCCGCATCGGCCTCTTTCTCCACACGCCCTTCCCGCCCTCGCAGCTGCTGATGCGCCTGCCGTGGCGCGAAGCGATCACCGACGGCCTGCTCGCCACCGACGTCATCGGCTTCCAAACCCCGACCGACGCCCGCAACTTCCTCTCGCTCGCCCATCGCATGGGCCGCACCGAGGAGGTCATGCCGGTCGATCCTGTCACCGAGATCACCGTCGAGGGTCGCCGCGTCGCCGTCGGGTCGTTCCCGATCTCGNTCGACGTCGACCGCATCGACGAGATGGTCCGAAACCCGGCCACCAGGGAGGCAGCCAACGCATTCCGAGCATCGCTCGGCTCGCCCAAGCACCTGCTGCTCGGCGTCGACCGCCTCGACTACACCAAGGGCATCGACGCCCGGCTCAAGGCCTTCGAGGAGCTGCTTCGCGACGGCACGCTCGACCCCGCCGAGGTCGCGTTCGTCCAGGTCGCCACGCCCAGCCGTGACGATGTGCGGGGCTACTCCAACACCCGCACCGAGATCGAGCAGCTGGTCGGTTCGATCAACGGCAACTTCGCACAGCTCGGCAGGCCGGTGCTGCACTATCTGCACCAGAGCCTGCCCTTCGAGGATCTCGTTCATCTGTTCCTCGCCGCCGACGTCATGCTGGTGACCCCCTTCCAGGACGGCATGAACCTCGTCGCCAAGGAATACATCGCCTGCCGCAGCGACGGCACCGGCGTGCTGGTGCTGTCGGAATTCGCCGGCACGGCGGTCGAGCTTCATCAGGCGTTGCTCTGCAACCCATTCGATACCGCCGGGATGAAGCGGGTGATCGAAACGGCACTCACGCTGCCGGTTGAGGAACAGCGACACCGTGTGCGGGCGATGCGCACCCACCTGTGGGCGAACACCGTGCACGACTGGGCCGAGGGATTCTTCCGCCACCTCGACGATGTCCACCCCCGCGGCCAGCGGGGCTGAGCGCTTTGACGGTCAGGAGTCGGTGCCGACGAGACGCAGGTAGACGTCCTCGAGCGTGACGCTCTCGACCGACAGCCCGTCGAGTTCGATGCCGTGCTGCAGCGCCCATCCGGTGATGTGGGCGAGGTCGGCGGTCGGTTTCGTGGTGGAGATCTCGAGACGCCGATCACGCCCCGAGGCATCACCATGAAGCGGATCGAGAAGGCCGGCGAGCGAAGCGTCGATGGTGGGGAGCGCAAACCGGATGATGGTCGCCTCACCGACCTGGTCGCGCAATGACTCTGGCGTGCCCGCTGCGACGACTGTGCCCCCTGCCATCACGATGAGGTGATCGGCGAGTTCCTCGGCCTCTTCGAGGTAGTGGGTGGTGAGCACGATGGTGGTGCCGTTGCCGGCGAGATCGCGCACCAGTTCCCAGCTCCGCCGGCGGGCAGCGGGGTCGAATCCGGTGGTCGGCTCGTCGAGGAAGAGAACATCGGGCGTGCCGATGACGCCGAGCGCGAGATCGACTCGTCGTTGCTGCCCACCAGAGAGACGGGAGATGCGTTCGTCGAGCTTGTCGGCGAGTTCGACCATCTCGATGACCTCCTCAATGCTCCGGCGACGGGTGTACGCGGTGCTGTAGAGATCGAGGGTCTCGCGAACGGTGAGTTCCTTGTCGACACCCGCCTCCTGCAACACGATGCCGATGCGGTTGCGGAACGCTCGGCCTCCCTCGGTGGGGTCGACCCCGAGGACGGAAACCCGTCCGCTGTCGCGACGGCGGTGTCCCTCGAGGATCTCGACCGTGGTGGACTTTCCGGCCCCGTTGGGACCGAGGATGGCGAACACCTCGCCGGGCTCGACCGAAAAGGACACGCCATCGACGGCCCGAAGGTCGCCGTAGGACTTGGAGAGATCCTCAACCTCGATCGCCGTGGTCACGGTCCCGACGCTACCCGAGCGGCCGGAGACCGGTGCTGCGTGGAGCGCATCGATTCGTTCGCATGCGCGGTATGTCCGACTACGGTTCCGGCGATGCGTCACCCCGTCGGCTCGTTCCTGGCCGAGTGCAGCCATCTCCTCGAGGCTGTCGATGAGCCGATGGCCCAGCGCTTTGCCTCGCTGCTCGCCGCCGCGGCAGATACCGACGGCGATCCCTCGGAACTCGCATCGCCGTTCCCGCTAGGCCCACGTCCCGACATGGGCGCCATCGCCACAGCACGGACCGCCGCTGCGCTCGCCGGTCTGGTCGCCGCCGATCCTCATATCGGATGGCGCCACCCGCCCGAGGAGCACGTGCCACCCGGATGGGCACATTCGGCGGCTGCCGCCGAGCTGTTGGGGCCCGACGGCTCGATCACCGGACCGGACTCGGAGCGGTTCGGACTCTTCTTCCTCAACCCCGGGGTCACCTACCCCGACCACTGGCACGACGCCGACGAGTTCTATTTCGTGCTCGCCGGTTCAGCGGCGTGGACCGTCGGCGATGAGACCACCTGCTCCTCGGCCGGCTCGTACATCCGGACGCCGTCACAGGCAGTTCACCGCATCATCACTGACGACGAGCCCGTGCTCACGGTGTGGGGCTGGTCGGGCGATACCAGCTTCGATTCCTACGGCTACTGATCGACCTCATCGGGAAGCAACGACCAGAACGCATCCACGAGCGGGTTGTGCAGGTGACGCTTCAGGGTGAACAACCCGAGTTCGTAGGGTTCCAGCACCGGGTCGACCTCGAGCACGCGAACCCGTTCGGCATGAGGGCTGTTGTCGAGCACGATCTTCGGCACCACACCGAGGCCGAGCCCGAGACTGACCATGCTGACGATCGCCTCGTTACCGGCCACCTGGGCGTAGATCTTCGGCGTGACGTCGAGCCGGCGAAACCAGGCATCGACCCGGCGACGGGCGATGCCGCCGGCTGCGAGAATCATCGGGACCTCCGCCCAGGCCTCGCGTACATCCGGCGGCAGACGCGACGGCATCGGGTCGGCGGTCTCGATCGGCTCAATGAAGACGAGCGGTGAGACCCGGATCGGCTTGAACCGCACACCGGCGGGCAGGGTGGCGGGCCGGGCCGCAATCGCAAGATCTTCCTCCAACGCCTGCACCCGCGCGATCGCATATTCGGGATCGCCGGTCTGGAGCCGGATCTCGACTCCCGGATGGGCGGGACGGAAGCGGTTCAGCAGGTCGAACAGGATGCTGTGGCTGGCCGTGACCGAGCAGTAGAGGCTGATCTCGCCCCGCAGTTGGTCGGCAGGGTCGGTGAGCTCAAAGCGGATCTGGTCCCATTGCTGTACGGCATCACGGGCGTAACGCTGGAACCGGTGGCCGGCCGGCGTCAGTTCGACGGTTCGGTTGTCACGATCGAACAACGCCACGTTGAGTTCGGCTTCGAGCTGTCGGATGTGACGGGACAACGCCGACGTGCTGATGTTCGCCCGGGCGCTCGCCCGCCCGAAGTGCAGCGTCTCGCTCAGCTCGACGAAGTGGCGTAACACCGTGATGTTCACCCGTCCATCGTTGCAGATATCGGGACACAACGTTGCACATATGTCCATTTACGAAACATGCGCCGATCGGTAGCATTCATGCGTTCGATCTCACGTGGAGACCTGCCATGGCCAACTACTTCAACACCCTTCCGCTTCGCGCACAGCTCGCCGAACTCGGCAAGTGCCGCTTCATGCACCTCGACGAGTTCTCCGACGGCGTGGAGGCGCTCCGCGGCAAGAAGATGGTCGTGATCGGTTGTGGCGCCCAGGGCCTCAACCAGGGTCTCAACCTCCGCGACAGCGGCCTCGACGTGTCGTACGCCCTTCGCGACGAGGCCATCGCCCAACAGCGCCAGTCGTGGAAGAACGCCACCGAGAACGGCTTTACCGTCGGCACCTACGAGGAACTGCTGCCCACCGCCGACGTGGTGCTCAACCTCACCCCGGACAAGCAGCACTCCAACGTCGTCGAGACGATCATGCCGATGATGAAGCACGGTGCCTGCCTCTCGTACTCGCACGGCTTCAACATCGTCGAGGAAGGTATGCAGATCCGTGACGACATCACCGTCATCATGGTTGCGCCCAAGTGCCCCGGCTCCGAAGTCCGGGCCGAATACGTCCGTGGCTTCGGCGTGCCGACCTTGATCGCCGTTCACGAGGACAACGACCCCAACGGAGAAGGCCTTGCGCTCGCCAAGGCCTACGCCGTCGGTACCGGCGGCCACAAGGCCGGCGTGTTGATGTCGTCGTTCATCGCCGAGGTCAAGTCCGACCTCATGGGCGAGCAGACCATCCTCTGCGGGATGCTGCAGACCGGCTCGTTGCTGTGCTTCGACAAGATGGTCGACGAGGGCATCGATCCGGGCTACGCCTCGAAGCTCATCCAGTACGGCTGGGAGACCACCACCGAGGCGCTCAAGTACGGCGGGGGCACCAACATGATGGACCGCCTGTCGAACCCGGCGAAGATCCGCGCCTTCGAGCTCTCCGAGGAGCTCAAGGACATCCTGCGGGACCTCTACAACAAGCACCAGGACGACATCATGACCGGCGCCTTCTCGTCCGGCATGATGGCCGACTGGGCCAACGATGACGCCAAGCTGCTCGGCTGGCGTGCCGATACCGCCGAGACCGCGTTCGAGAAGACGCCGGCCGGCGACATGGAGATCGCCGAACAGGAGTACTTCGACAACGGCATCCTCATGGTCGCCATGGTGAAGGCCGGTGTCGAACTCGCCTTCGAGACAATGACCGCCGCCGGCATCATTGCCGAGTCGGCCTACTACGAGTCACTGCACGAGACCCCGCTGATCGCCAACACGATCGCTCGCAAGAAGCTCTACGAGATGAACGCCACGATCTCCGACACGGCCGAGTACGGGTGCTACCTGTACACCCACGCGTGCGTGCCGCTGCTCGCCGACTTCATGACCGGCATCACGAGCGACGTGATCGGCAAGGGTCTCGACATGACCGACACTTGCGTCGACAACGCCCGCCTGATCGAGGTCAACGAAGCCATCCGGAGCCACCCGGTCGAGGCGATCGGCAGCGTGCTCCGGGGCCACATGGCCGACATGAAGCGCATCGTCTGATCGTTCTCGCATGATCCGTCTGGACGCGCTGTCGGTCGACTTCGACGAGCGCTTTCAGCTCCTCGACATCGACTGGACACTCCGTCCGGGCGAGCACTGGCTGATCACGGGCGCCAACGGCTCCGGCAAGTCGGCGCTCGCCGCCGTGCTGGCCGGCGACGGAGACCCCCTGTCGGGGACCCTCGAGGGAGTTCCCGAGCGGGTCGCGCTCGTGTCCTATGAGCGGCAAGCCGAGCTGATCGCCGCCGAACGCCGAAAGGACGACGCCGACATCCTCGACGTGATCTCCGAAGGCACACCAGTCGCCGAGATCATCGAAGACGGCTGCGAGGACCACGATCTGGCTCGGAGCCTGGTCGACACGCTGGGCCTACGACCCCTGATGAGCCGGGCGTTCCGCAAGCTCTCGACCGGCGAGACCCGCAAGGTCATGCTGATCCGAGCGCTGACGAGCCGACCCGATCTGCTCGTCCTCGACGAGCCGTTC
>NZNH01000026.1 GCA_002694825.1 Acidimicrobiaceae bacterium
CGCCTCGAGGTAGCCACCGACTTTCTCGTGCTGACGGCCCGAGACGAGCGGACCGAGCACCATGTTCGGGTCGGTCGGATCCCCGTACGGGAGCGCGCCGACGGCAGCGGCGAGTGCTTCGACGATCTCGTCGTGGCGGTTGTCAGGGACGAGGATGCGGGTCTGAGCGCCGCAGGCCTGTCCGGTGTTGAGCATTCCCGACATGACGAGATCGTTCATGACGGCGTCGAGATCGACGTCATCGAGGATGATGCCGGCCGACTTCCCACCCAGTTCGAGGGTGCAGCGCTTGATCTGCTCACCGCAGATCGAGGCGACGATCGAGCCGGTGAGGGCGGAGCCGGTGAAGGACACCTTGTCGATGTCGGGGTGTCGGACCAGGTATTCCGAGCCGGCGCGGTCGGCCGACACGACATTGATCACACCGTCGGGGATGCCTGCCTCCTTCGCACACTCGCCGATGAGGCGACCGTGCAACGGCGTCTCCGGGGCGGTCTTGAGCACCATGGTGGAACCGGTGGCGATGACCGGCCCCAGCTTCATGGCTGCAATGAAAAGCGGCACGTTCCACGGGACGATGCCGGCGCAGACACCGACCGGCTGTTTGTTGATGAGGACCCGCTGACCCAGGGAACCTTGACGCTGCTCCTGCCAGGCGTAGTTCTTGGCGACGTTGACGTACTGATCGAGCACCATGGTCGAGGCGAAGACCTGGACCATGATCGATTGCGACGCAGGCGTGCCGACCTCGGCCGTGATCACGTCGGCGAACTCCTGCGCCCGAGCCTGAATCGCCTGGGAAAAGCGCGACAACGCCTCAACGCGCTCGTCGGGGGTCCAGCGGCGCCATTCGCCCTTGAACGCTGCCACCGAACTGGCGACGGCCCGGTCGATGTCGGCTGGCCCGCAATCCGGAACCGAACCGATGGTCTCCTCTGTCGCCGGGTTGATCACGGTGATGCGATCGGTCGCTTCGGCTGCGACATGTTCGTTGTCGATGAAGATCGTCGTCTGGTCGTCCATGCCGCGACGGTAGTCGGCGGCCATGGCTCACCCCTAACGGCAGGCTGCGCCAGACTGAAGCGGTGAGCCTGCCCGAGCCGATCGTCGCTCTCTCGGCCGATGGGCCGGATCTCGATCCGTTGGTGCACGGCGCGAAGGCCGTCGGGTTGCAGCGGTTGATACGTCTTGGCCTGCCCGTGCCGCCGGCGGTGGTCGTTCCCGTGTCGTCCGCTCGCGCCATCGCTGCAGATCGGTCGACGGGGCGAGATGAGCTCCGAGCGGCGGTGGGCGCCCTTGTCAGGCCTGGTGATCGCCTGGCGGTGCGATCCGGCGCTGCGGTCAGTCTGCCCGGAGCGTTCGAGACGCTGCTCGACGTGGCGCCCGCCGACGTCGAGGCTGCACTCGTTGCGGTCGTCGAGAGCACGACGGACCCGCAGGCCGAGATCGTCGCCCGGGTACTCGGCCATGAGCGGGTTCCGGAGACCGCTGTCGTCATCCAGCGGCAGGTCGATGCGACTGCCGATGACCGTTCAGGGTCGGGCGCGGCGAGCAGCCGTCATCCGGTGACTGGCGAGAAACGAGCCGCCGGTTCGTTTGGTTGGCGGGTGAAGGGCGATGCGGTGATGGCGGCGGCCGTGCCGGTGGTCTCCCTCGGCGACCTGGTCGACCGAGTGCCGGAGGCCCACGAACGCTTGGTTGCTGCGCTCGACCAGCTCGACGCCGCGCTCGGTTCCGCAGTCGAACTTGAGTTCACGGTCGAGCGGGGCGAACTCTGGTGTCTACAGCTCCGTACCTTCACGATTGTCGAGAAGCACGAGCAACTTCCGCTCGGCGCGGCGATCGTTGCCGAGGGACAACCGGCGTCCGCCGGTGTCGGTCGAGGCCGGGTTCAGGTCGACATCGACGATGCGCTCGACGCCATCGACCGCGACGAACCGGTCGTTCTCGTGCTGGAGACAAGCGCACCGTCGGACATGGCCGCGATGGTGCGGAGCGCAGCGGTCGTGACGGTGCTCGGCGGTCGAGAGAGCCACGCCGCCGTGGTGACGAGAGGGGCCGAGGTGCCGGCGGTGCTGGCGGTACCGGATCTGCAGATCGCCACCGACCATGTGATGTTCGGCGATGTGCGGGTGGCGGTCGGCGACGAACTTGTCGTCGATGGCACCACCGGGCGTATCGCTCGGCCACCCACCGAGGGGTGAACTACCGTCGGTCCATGGGCGACGACGAGATCACGCCGAGTCTGGAGGCGGCCTACGCGGTCGAGACCCCCGACGAAAATCGACGGCTCTACGCCGAATGGGCTTCGAGCTATGAGGAGACGTTCGTTGCCGCCAAGGCGTATCGATACCACCTGCACGTCGCCGACACCCTCGTCGCTCATGTGCGCCCTGCGGGTCCGACGCTCGACGTCGGGTGCGGAACGGGGGTGGTCGGCGTCGCGCTCCGCGAGCGGGGAGTGAGCGAGATCGATGGCGTCGACATTTCGCCCGAGATGCTCGAACAGGCGGCAATGAAGGGGGTCTATCGGCAGCTGATCGAGGCAGATCTGACGATCGGGATGGGCGTCGCGGACGACACCTATGCGGCGGTCGCCTCGGCCGGCACGTTCACGCACGGGCATCTGCCACCCGAGCCGATACGTGAGCTGATCCGGGTGACGATGCCAGGTGGTCGTTGTGCGATCGGTGTGAACGCAGCTCATTTCGAGGATCTCGGATTCGCCGCCTGGCTTGAGGCGGCCGTCGATGAGGGATTGATCGGTCCCTACGAGCTCACCCGGCGCAAGGTGTATGAGGGAAGCGACCCGAGCACGCCCGATGACATGAGTGACATCGTCGGGTTCTCCGTTCGCTAGGGGAGCACCGCCCGACAGGCGTCGTGGACCTTCGCCGCCATCGACGAGGCGCCCTCTGCCACCAACGCCGAGGCCATCACTTCGGCGGCGACGACCGGCGTGGCGCCGATGTGGTCGATTGCTTCCCACAGCTCTGCGTAGTTGACCACGCCGTCTCCAGGCAGCAGCCGAGCGGTCATCGCCTCAGGTTCCGGCTCGAGTTCGGTGCTGGCGGCGACGTCGCTCAGTTGCACACTCGTGATCCGGTGGGCCGGGAGTGAGCGCAGGAGGTCGAGGTCGGGGCCGCCGGGCTGGCGGACCCAGTGCCATGTGTCGAGGAGAATGCCGGCAGCCGGCCCGGCGTCCTCGCAGAGCTGATTGGCGACTGCGAGGGTCGGGATGCCCGTCCATGGCAGGAACTCGAGACCGAGCACCTTGCCGGCCGCCTCGGCCCGCGCCGCGATCTGGGCGTAGCCCTCCGCTGCAGCGGTGAGTTCGACTTTAGGGGCGAGTGTGGTGGCGTGGATGACGCCCGCTCCGAGCTGATCGGCGAGCGCGATCAGGCCGTCGATCTCGGCGGCGGCTTCATCGGATGCACCCGCGACCCAGCCCAGGGCGGCATCGATGGTCTGGACCGGCATGCCCGAGTCGGTGACGACCCGGGCGGCATCGTCGCCGCCGAACATGACATGGAAGCCCCAGAGGCCCACAGCATCGAACCCGGCCGCTCGGCTCGCCTCGATCGACTCGGCGAGCGCATCGTTGTCGAGCGAGTACGGGTCGGCCCGAAGGACCGGGGCACAGTTGGAGAGCACGTCGATGTTCACGGGCGTGATCCTCGCGTAGAGAGCTACGTAGGCGATAGTTGCGAGGCGGCGAAACCCTCCGCTACCACGAACCTCCGCCACCGCCTCCGCCACCACCACCGGATCCGCCGGAGAAGCCACCGCCGCCCGAACTCGACGGCGCGGTTGACGCGGACTTCGCTGCGCTCGTGATCGATGATCCTACGTGGAGGAACACCAGGTCTCGGCCGATCGTCGACCGCACCTGCGGGTCGCCGTCGGCCGCTGCTTCTACGGCGCGGGTCCAGGCGCGGGTTTCACCGAGGGCGACAGCCCAGGCCGTGTAGTGACGCAACACGCCCTTTTCGGCTGCCTCCTCGACATGACGGGCCTCGGAGTTTTCAAGGAATCGACGGAAGGATTCGACGCGAAGCCACAGCGCCGACCCGGTTTCGGTGCGCACGAGCAACTCGTACGACGAAATGATGGCGCCGAGTGCTGCACCGGCAATCGCTGCGCTGGTGGCGATGAGCGGTGCCGGGCCAAGACCGGTGATGGCAGCGTCGAAAACGGCGAAGCCGCCGATGCCGAGTCCGACGACGAGGGCGATCGCTCCGACGATGCGTACGACGGTCTGGCGTCGCCGGCCGGCAGTGTCCCAGTGAGCGGAGCCATGGAGCCAGTCGTCCAATTCTCCCTTGAGCTGACTCCATCCTTCGGTGAAGTCAGCGTCGTAGGAGCCGAGCTTGATCGACGAGCGGCCGTCGAACATGCGGTCGAGGATCTGATGGACGGTCGGATGAGGTGGCGCAGTGCCGTGGGTGATCACAGGGTCGTCGTCATCGCTGATGTCGATCTCGCCGCGGATCGCAGCCTCGAGCAGCCAGGCGGACAAGTGCTCGTCGTGTACCTGTTCACGGAGAAGCAACGCACCCTCGACGGCACTCATGTCTCGAGGCGGTTCGAACTCGATCGTGGCGAGTTCGGCGAGTTCCGCTTCGTCCATCAGGCGGGACCCGAGCCCGTCCTCGGATTCACCGAACGCAGCGTCGGCGGCGCCACCGGACCACACGCGTTCGCGACCTGCTCGGCGGACCAGGATCGTCGCGGCGGCCGCGCCGGCGAGTGCAGCGAGGACCGCGATCAGGGCCGGAGCGACGACCCCGCTGCCGGGATCCTCGGCGGCGCCGCTCGGCGCGCTTGGTAGCGCCGGAATGACACCGCTTCCGAGCGAGGCGCTGACCGTGGCGCCTTCGTTGGCATCGAGATCGGCCAGGTCGATCCGCAGCGCCCCGGAGGCGAGGGTTGTGAGCGAGCAACCCTTCGAAAACCATGGCGTCCCGGCGCGGCAGTTGGTGCCGGTTGGCTCCGGCAGAGCGACGAAGACGGTCGCTTCCTCGATCGGCACGGTCCACTCCAACCCGACCGCATCCCAGCTGAAGAAGCCGTTCTGCACGACGGCGTCGCGGTGGAGTGTGTACTGAATCCGGTAGCGGTGCCGTCCCGAGATCGTGATCTGCGGATGGCCGATGCGGATTTCGTGATCGAAGAAGGATTCGGTGATACGAACAGGGGCCGGCGCGGTGGGGGATGACACCCGCACGCTGCCGTCGACGAGATCGGGGACATTGCGATAGATGCCCCGTCGGGACTCCACACCGAAGTCGTAATCGATCACCTCGACCACGGTGAGTCCCTCGTCGGTGAGTTCGCCCGAGATCCAGTACGAGCCGATTCGTTCGGTATCGCCTGCTGCCGCTGCGACGAGCGCAGCGAGACCGACGCCGAGTGACGAGATGATCACGAAGATGACGGCGCGTCGGCGGCGGCGGGAGATCGGCATGTGGTCATCGTAGATGGCGGTGCCGTCGTAGGCCGGTAGTGTCGCCCGGCATGGATCTGGTCGACTCGCTCCTGCTCCTCGGAGTCGGGACCGTTGCGTCGATCATCAACACGCTCGCTGGCGGGGGTTCGCTGATCACGGTGCCGGCCCTTGTGCTCGTCGGGGCGCCCGGCACGGTCGCCAACGGNACGAATCGCGTCGGCATTCTCACCGGCACGCTCAACGCNGCNCGCACGTTCTCCAAACACGGCGTGAAGGGGATGGAGGGCGCAACGCGGATTCTGGTTCCGGCGGTGCTCGGCAGCGTCGTCGGTTCGACCGTCGTGAGCCAGATCGCCGACGACACGTTCGAGCAGATCTTCGGCGTGCTGATGATTCCGATCCTGGTGCTCTCGTTGCGGAAGCCGGATACGGANGCGCTNGNNGAGAAACCGCAGTGGCCGGTCTGGGTCACCTCGTTGGTGTTCTTCGCAATCGGGACGTACGGCGGCGCGTTTCAGGTCGGTGTAGGTCTGATGATTTTGGTGGCACTCGCTCGAGCTGGGGTCGACCTCCTCGTCGCCAATCACATCAAGGTGATCGCCACCGCACTCTTCACCTTCTTCGCGCTCCCGGCCTTTCTGCTCAACGACCGCATCGACTGGGCGCTGGCCTTGCCGCTCGCGGTCGGGTTCGCGTTCGGCGGNTGGCTCGGCGCCCGGATCAATGTCGCTGCGGGAGCGAGGGTGGTGCGCCCGGTCATGATCGTGGCGGTTCTTGCCCTCTCAGGGCGCCTGCTCGGCTTGTACTAGCGGAGTCCTACCCGCGCTGCGCTCCGAGTCCCCGGTTGCACGCCGAGGAGTGGCCTGGTCGGGCCGGACCGGTCAGACTCGCGTTCATGGGACGTATGGACGGACGAGCAGCGGTCATCACAGGAGCGAGCGGCGGGATCGGTTGGGCCACGGCCAAGCGTTATGTCGCGGAGGGTGCGGCAGTGATTGCGGCGGACATCGACGACGAGCGTGGCGCTGAGATGGTGGCCGACATCGGCGGGGCGGNCACCTATGTGCATTGCGATGTCACCGATCCTGATCAGGTGCGGGCTGCGGTCGATCGGTGCGTCCGCGACCACGGCCGTATCGACGTGATCTTCAACAACGCCGCGACATCGACCGGTGGGTACGTGGCCGATCTCGATCTCGACGGTTTCGACGCCAGCCTGTCAGTGATGCTCAAGGGGCCGCTCCACGGCATGCAGGCGGCGCTTCCGCACATGGTGGAGCAGGGAAGCGGGTCGATCATCTCGACCTCGTCGGTGTACGGCCTTGCAGCTAGCGCTGCGAACGCCCCGTACTGCACGGCGAAGGCCGGCTTGATCAACCTCACTCGCACCGTTGCGATCGAGTACGGCCGCAAGGGCGTGCGGGCCAACTGCATCTGCCCGGGTGTGGTGGAGACCCCGATGTTCGAGCAGGTCCTCGGCATCGGTCTCATCACCCGGGAGCAGGTGTCGGACATGGCAGCGCTCGGTCGGACGATCCGCCCCGAGGAGATCGCTGACCTCGCCCTGTTCCTCGGCAGCGACGAGAGCAGCGCCATCACCGGCCAAGCCGTCGTGATCGATGGGGGGCTTCTGAACGAGATCAACCTCACCGGCGTGCCGCCCCTGTCGTAGGGTTGTTTTCATGAGTGGCGACATCGTGCACCTGACCACTGCAGAGATCGAGGCCGGCCTTGATCATGTGAGGGCGTCACCGAGCGATCACGGCACGCTCGATCTCATCGTGCAGCGTCCCGAGGTCGATGCTCGGGTGGTGCTCGCCGAGGCCGAACTCAACGTCGAAGAGGGCCTCGCCGGTGACAACTGGAANCAGCGCTCGTCGTCACGCACCGAGGACGGCGGGCCGCATCCGGATATGCAGCTCAACATCATGAATGCCCGCATCCTCGCCCATCTCGCCGGTTCACCGGAGCGCATGACGTTGGCCGGCGATCAGCTCATCGTCGATCTCGACCTCAGCGAGTCGAACCTGCCGGCGTGGACCAAGCTGGCGATCGGTGATGCCGTGATCGAGATCACCGATCAGCCCCATCAAGGGTGTGCGAAGTTCACCCAGCGGTTTGGTCTCGACGCCCATCGGTTCGTGAACTCCGAGGTCGGCACCGAACTTCACCTCCGAGGCGTGAACGCCCGTGTCGTCACCCCTGGCACCATCCGCCAGGGAGACACGATTCGCAAGATCTGAGTTGGCTCCTACTCGTCGTCGTGGTGCCCTGGCGGTTCTCGCTGCCGGCGTGGTGTTCAGCTTTGGCGGCTTGTTCTTCCGGGCCGCTGACGACATCGACGCCTGGCAGTACCTGACCTTTCGCGGCCTCGGAGCCGTTCTCGTCGTGGCCCCGATCGTGTGGTGGCAGAACCGCCAGGATCTCGGTGGGGTCGCTCGCCGGCTTGCCTGGCAGCACGCTGCTGCCGGTGTGCTGCTCGGCACGATGATGATCAGCTTCATCGTCGCGCTCAGCCATGCCGATGTTGCGTTCGTGCTGCTGTTCCAGGCGCTCGCGCCGCTCGGTGCCGCGGTCTTCAGTTGGCTGATCCTGCGCGAGGTATTCGAGCGAGACGCAATCATCGCCTCGAGTGCAGCGATTGTCGGCGTCGCGGTGATGGTCTCGTCGGGACTCGACGCCGGGATCGGCTGGGCGATCTTGATCGTCGGCTTTATCCCGCTCGGGCTCGGGATGTACTCCACCCTCATCCGGGCCGGTGGTGATGGAGACCCGGTCGTGCCGGTGCTGATCGCAGGAGGTGTCTGCGGCACCGGGGCGGCGCTTGTCGCCGCCTTCGGCAGCGGCTTCGACGTGAGCGGACGAGATCTCGTGATTGGCCTGTTGGCCGGGGCGCTCCTGATCGGGATGCCGCTGCCGTTCTTCAACTGGGGTCAGCAGGCCGTACCGGCGCCGGATGGCTCGCTGCTACTGATGTCAGAAATCGTGCTCGGGCCGGTCTGGGTCTGGTGGGCCTATGACGAGACCCCGACCCGCGCCACGCTCGTTGGCGGAGCGATCATCCTTGCCGCCGTGGTTTGGCTTACCCAGCGAGCGCGGCACACGGATGCACCGTTGCGGACGAGCCGCGGCTGACGAATGCCCCCTCGGCGGACGTACGCTTCCGGACATGCAACCGCTCATCGGCATCACGGGCGAGCAGAAACCGGCCTCGACGCTGATCGATGTGCTCGACGTGCTGCGCACCGTCGATATCGACATCTTCTACGGCGACTACGCCCGGGCCGTGCAGCGGGCCGGTGGAATCCCTGTCTGGATTCCGGCCGATGCCGGTCCAGAGATCCTCGAACGCCTCGATGGTCTCCTGCTCAGCGGCGGCGATGACATCGATCCAGCCGAGTTCGGTCAGGAACCCGACCCGAATCTCGGGAACACCAACTCGCATCGCGATGCCCACGAACGCGGACTTCTCGACGTCGCCCTCGAGATCGATCTTCCCGTGCTCGGCGTCTGCCGAGGTGTGCAGTTGATGAATGTCCACCTCGGCGGCACGCTGCACCAGCACCTTCCCGCCCATGTCGAACCGAGCGACGACCCTGCTGCGACCCATCACCGCATTGCCTTCGAGCCCGGCAGTGTGGCTCATGCCGTGTACGGCGACGAGATCGAGGTGAACAGCCTCCACCACCAAGGCATCGACCGGTTCGGCAACGGCATCATCCCGGTCGGCCGCACCGTCGGTGGTCCCGACGACGGCCTCGTCGAGGCGGTCGAGATCGACGGCAAAGCCGCCCTCGGCGTGCAGTGGCATCCCGAACTACTAGGCGGGATCGATCCAGCCGTCGTGTGGTTGGTCGAGCAGGCGTCAGCTTGAGCAGCTGAGCTCTGACACCGTCAGCTTGAGCAGCTGAGCATGGAGCACCCGGGTCGCACGCGAGCCCACTCGGGGCGCTTTTCGGCGAAGCGCTCCCGACCGGGTTGTTCGGTGTAGGGCGTGCGAAGCGTGTCGAGCAGCTCGAGGATGAGCGACGGGTCGCCGTTGTCGGCCTCGTCGATCGCCAGTTGGGCGACATAGTTGCGCAAGACGAACAACGGGTTGACAGCATTCATCGCCTGGGACCGATTGGCGTCGGGGCGACCTTCCTCGCGGAGTCGGGCGATGTAGCGATCGAGCCAGGCATCGGTCTCGGCCCGCACATCGCCGGTGAAGGTGTCCGGGTCGTAATAGGCCCCGAGGAGTGGAGCAACGCGAGCGTCAAGGTCGAGACCGTCGTCAGTCGAGACGTTCGCGAGCCCTCGGAAGAAGAGGGTCATGTCGGTCTCGATCTTCGGGAGGAGCTCGAGCAGGTCGTGGATGAGTTCGGTGTCGCGCTCGCCGTCGAGTTCGGCGATACCGAGCTTGTCGCCCATCATCCGACGCCAGTCGGTGTTGAACACGTCGACGTAGGTCTCGAGTGCCTCCTGGAGTGGCTCGACCTCGCCNACGAGCGGATAGATCGCGTTGGCGAGCTGGGTGCAGTTCCACTGCCCGATGTGTGGCTGCGCGCCGAATCGGTAGCGCTTGTATTCACGGTCGGTGGTATTCGGGGTCCAGCCGGGGTTGTAGTCCTCGAGCCAGCCGTACGGGCCGTAGTCGATCGTCAGACCGTGAATCGACATGTTGTCGGTGTTCATCACGCCGTGAACGAACCCGACTCGCTGCCAATGCACGATCATCTCGGCAGTGCGTTTCGAGATCTCACGGAACCAGGCGACGTAGTCGGCGGCCTCGAAGCCCTCCGTGCGGCCGTCGGCGATCTCCGGGAAATGCAGCGAGATCGTGTGGTCGGCCAGGGCTTGGAGCAGTTCGTTGTCGTCGCGCGACATCGGGAGTTCGAACGTGCCGAACCGAATGAATGACGGAGCGACGCGGCACACCACGGCACCGGTCTCCCATTCGGGGTTGCCGTCGTAGAACATGTCGCGCATCACCTGGTCGCCGGTGGTGGTGAGGCTCAGCGCACGAGTCGTGGGGACACCCAGGTGATGCATTGCTTCGCTGCACAGGAATTCGCGCACGGAGCTGCGAAGCACGGCGAGGCCGTCGGCCCGGCGGCTGTAGGGCGTGGGGCCGGCGCCTTTGAGCTGGAGCATGTGGCGGGCACCGTCGTCGGTGACGATCTCGCCGAGAGCGATCGCTCGTCCGTCGCCGAGCTGGCCGGCCCAGTGCCCGAACTGGTGACCGCCGTAGGCCATCGCGTACGGCTCCATCGCGGCAAGGGTGGCGTTCCCTGAGAACACGCGGGCGAACTCGTCGGTTTCGGCAATCCGCGAGTCGAGGCCGAGATCGGCCAGTACCTCGGGCGAATGCGCCAGCAGCTTTGGCGATGCGGTCGCCTTGGGCCGCACCCGGCTGTATGCCGCGTTGTGCACCTGTCGAGGCTGGTTGAGATCCATCGGATCACCGGGGAGGTCATCGGTGAACCGGTTGTCGAAGGTGAGCTCGTCGAGGGAAACGGCCATGCCCAACACTAATCCTGCCTCGGTACGGACACCTTCACGAGGGTCGCTGTGCAGATCGTCCGGCGTAGCAGTGAGATCGAGCCCGCCGCGTGCCACCGCAGTCCCTAGAGAGGAACGAGATCGATGAAGCGGTGCAGGAACGCAGCGATTTCACCGCGGGTGACGGTGTCAGAGGGAGAGAAGGTCGTCCGTGTCGTGCCGTTGGTGATGCCTTCACCAGCTGCCCAGGCGACAGCGTCGTTCGCGAACGAATCAGCCCCGACGTCTTCGAACGGGTGTGGCCTGGCGGGGGTGGGCTGCCCTGCCGCTCGCCAGAGCAAGGTCACGAACTGGGCCCGTGTGAGCGGGTCGGACGGCGAGAATGTGAGCGGGCTCGTGCCGGTGGTGATGTTGTTCTCGAACATCCAGGCGACGGCGTCGGCGTAGAACGTTCCCTCAGCGACATCGTCGAACCCGGCGGGTTGGGAGGCTGACGACCGGCCGAAGAGTCGCCAAAGAAAGGTTGCGCCCTCGGCACGAGTGACGGCTCGCTCGGTGCAGAAGCGGATTTCGGTGCAGCCGGTTGTGATCTTGGTCTGGTGGAGCCACGTCACGTCGTCGACAAAGATCGAGTCGAGCGTGTCGCAGAACGGATTCCCCTCGCTGGGTGCGAAATCCGCGCAGATGATGTTGACGGCGCCGGCCCAGACAAACTCCCACGGTTCGGGGTTTGGGCCTTGATCGTCGATGCCGAAGGGGTAGGAGGGCATCCATCCGTGCGCCTTGGCGTTGGCGAAGTTATTGGCGGACAGCCATGCATAGGCGGGCGTTGTCGCGAAGTCGAACAGCACGGAGTTGCCCGAACGGAGGTCGATCGCATAGCCGGTGTGGTGCTTGCTGTAGCCCGGTGCTGCCACGGTTTCGAGGAGAGTGCCGAGGGCAGCGTCGGAGGTCCCGGCTATTCGGCTCCGGAAGATCCACGCCTGGTGCCTTGCGCTGCGGTACGCCGACGTCAGCGTGATCGAGTGGCCGGCGTTCGTCGCCGCAGTGCGGAGTTCCTCCCACGCCGCTGCAGCTTGGGGCTGCAGGAAGCGTCCGTCGATACGGGTGAGAGGGATGGATGGTTCAGCTCGGCGCTCGTAGCCGCGGGCTTCGGCGAGTTCTCGTATTCGGTTGTCGAGGTCAGCGTTGCCGGTGATCGAGGGAGCCGGCCCGATCATCGGTTGCAGGCCGGTGAGGATGGCGTCGTCGAACGCGGCCATGAGTTCGTCAGGGGAGAGATCGGTGGCCTCAAGCGCCTCGGTGACGGGGTCAGCGGTCGCAGGCGTTGCGACCAGGGACGACAGAAGACACGTGCCGGTGAGCATGCTGATCAACCGCCAAAAGGACCGCATCGAAACGACGTTAGCCAGCTGTCAACAAGGCGGTTTCGATGCTGGTCACGGCGAGAACGTACCCCGGATCGGCGAGATAGCGACCGAGATCTTGAACGGTCAGGTGAGCGAGCCCTGGGGTAGGTGGAGGTCGTGATCGGCAGGGGCAAGGCGCCGCGCGAGTTCGCGCCAACGGCCGTGGAACTCGTCGCGGGGCACGTGACAAAGCCGGATGTGACGTCCTGAAGATGGGTCGAATGCCGTGCGACCGTGCATGACGCGATGGTTGTCGATCAGCATCCCATCGCCCGGTGAGACGCGGATCTCGGCAACAAACGCTGGATCGACCATGCGGCGGTTGTACTCGCGAATCGCGTCGTACATCGGCTCGACCAGGTCGGGCTCGACGTCGAGCGGCGCCATCGCACGGTCGAAGTACCGGATACCGCGAGTGTTGCCCCACTCGTCAAGCGAGATGAGCGGCCCGCGGAAGCGGAGATCAATCTCGTCGGGGTGGCGGCGGATGTGCTGGATTGGCACCGTCGTGAGGAGCTCGTGGGCCTCAGGTGCTTCGGCCCGAATCGACTCGGCGATCGCGAAGCCGTCGACGTAGGTCGACATGCCGCCGATGTCGGTGTTGTGGAGGCAGTGGAACACGTCGATGCCGGGTGGGGAGTAAGCGAACGCATCATCGATGTGCGGTGCCTGGGGCATGCCGGTCTTCGCACCGAGCTTGGCGACAGGCTCGGCTCTGACGTCGTAGATGTAGCCGTAGACCGTGGTCTCGTGGATCGGGCCTAACAGGTTNGCCAGCGCCTCGGTCTGCTCTGGCTCGGTGCCGAGCCCGCTGACGCACACGATGCCGTAGTCGAGCAGCGTTCGGTAGAGGCGCAGTTGTCCTTCACCGCCGTCACATGCGTCCTCCCATGAGANGGTGGGGAAGTGATCGGCCAGCTCCGCTCGCCAGGTCGTCGGTCGCCATGAGGCACGCCGGGCACGCCCGGCGGTGTCGTAGGCGTGGTGGCGAAGCCAATCAGATCCGAACAGGCTTGTGTGGCCGTCGTTCCAGACGATGGCAAGGTCACCGTCGAGGGCAGCAACCGAGGTCGGGGCGATGTCGCTGTCGAAACTGATGGCCGTAGTGAAGCGGATGCCGTCGGCCGGGTTGCCGCTCACCTCGCTGTAACAGCTGTGGCGGAGCCACTGGTGGTGGAAGGTATTCCTTGTGCTGTCGGCGTAGGTGACAATCACGGTTCGGCCTTCGACGTGGGCGTCGACAACGCTCGGGGCGTCGAAGCCGAGTCGATTGCCCGAGAACGGGTTGTGGGCCGTGATCGCTTCGGCGCGCCCGTGCGCGTCCGTGTCGTCAGGTGCCACGGTCGTAGCCGTATGCCTCGGCCGCGCCAGCGGCGAGCGCGCCCAGTTGCGCTGCTTCGAGTTCGGTGTGCAGCGCGAGTTCGGCGGGGCCGAAGTCGGTGGCCGGGGGTGCGATCTTCACAAGCGTGTTGTGTCGATCGGCCCCTCGAACGAGCATTGCGTAGTCGGTCGCCCCTCCCTCCTTGCCCATCTCCGGTGTGACGTAGCGGATTGCGAGGGCGACCCGATGATGATCGGTGGTGTTTGGGCCGCTGCCGTGAAAGGTCAGGCCGTGGTGCAAGGAGATGTCGCCAGCACCGAGTTCGACGGGCACCTCATCGGCGGGGTCGAAGTCGACGGTGATCTCCTGACCCCGGCTCAGCAGGTTGTTCTCGCCATATGTGTCGTGGTGGACGACTGCGCCAAGGTGATGGCTGGCACGCACGAACTGCATCGCCCCGTTCTCAATGGTGACGTCACCGAGTGCCAGCCAGGCGGTGACTTCGCCATCGGCGTGCTCGAAACCCCAGTAGTTGAGGTCTTGGTGCATCGTCAGCATCTTGTCGCTCTGTGGCGGCTTGATGATGAGTTCGACGCTCCACACGAGCAGGTCAGGGCCGAGCAGCGATTCGACGGCATCGAGGATCGCTGGGTGGGCCGCGAGGCGTGCGGCTTCGGTCGACACAGCGTGGAAGCACGAGCGGGCGTAGTCGTTGGTCGGCCTGGGCAGCGTGACGGCAGGTTCGTCCATCAGCTCGAGGAAGTGTTGGCGGGCGGCCAGAGCGTCGGCGCTGGAGATCACTGCGACGGGGAAGAGGAAGCCGTCATTCCAGAAGGCGTCGGTCTGCTCGGCGCTTAGCGATCCGGCCATGGCGACACGCTACTGAACATGGGTCCAGTGGTCGACAAGGAGGACGTCAGGAGGCTCGCGCCGCCCTGGGATCGTTGCTGAGTCAGTTGGTGGGGCCGTCAGCGATGAGGCGGAGCAGGTCGTACTCGAGCTCGGGTACCCGTCGGCCGCTCGCTGCGAGCATGATCGCATCGGTGAGACCGCTGGTGAATGCGGCAGCCTGACCAGCGAGGCCGATCGCCCACCAGGCACATCGCGCCACCGACCACCAGTGGATGGCGTCGTCGCGCCAGCTACCGCCCGCCGACTCATACCCGGAGCGAAGTGCGGCGACGGATCCGAAACCACCGACCGGTTTGGCGTCGTTGCCGAAGCGCCAGGTGCGAAGACACATCCACGCAAGGTCTTGCATCGGGTCGGTGACCTGGGCGAGTTCCCAGTCGAGCACTGCCGCAAGGCCGTTGTCGTCGACGACCATGTTGCCGTTGCGGAAGTCGGCGTGGACGAGCGTGATCGGCGCTTCGGGTACCGGGTTCGCCCGCAGCCAGGCCAACCCGGCTCGAACGGCGGGTCGCACGTTGTCGAGTGCGTCGAGCTTTGCCTCGAGATCGTCGACATAGGCGGTGTGCGAGAGGCGAGGGAGCGACGCAGGCGCCTGCGCCTCACCGATGGTGTGGAGTCGGGCGAACGCCTCGCCGCATTGGTGAGCAAGCGATTCGCCGGCCGCCTCATCGGTCAATCCGCGCAGGATGTGTCGCGGCACGGTGCGTCCCTCGATGCGGCTGACGACGAGCGCCGGGGCGCCGACGCCGGGGAGGTCGTCGGACACGGCGATGACGTCGGGTACCGGCACACCGGCGCGATCGGCCAGGCGGAGCATGTCGGCCTCGGCCGAAGCGGGTACCGAGCCCAGAACGCTGGCACTCACTTGGGCGACCGCCGGTGTGCTCGTCGAGNCGTCGAGGATGTCGATGAAGAACGTGGCGCGCTGAGCCCCGACCGAGGCCATGCCGGTGACGCGGACCTCGGCGCCGACGAGCTTGCCGAGACCAGCGGCGATCTGTTCAGTTTGTGTCATCGGTGTAGCCCGGCTTGGCGATCTCGGCGCGCCGGGCGGCATCGGCCAGGAGAAGCGGCAGCGCTTCCTCGAGGAGTTCACCTGCGGCGAGGCGGTGGTCGAGCACCGCTGCGAGATCGTCGAGGGAACCTTCGGTCCCGAGGAGGGCCGTGAGCGCTGCCGTGGTGTCGGCGGCATCATCGGCCAGATCTCGGGCCACGATGCGACACAGGTTGGCGACGATGCGGGCCTGGTGCTGGGCGCCACCCGAGAGTTCCGGCATCACCTTGTCGGTGAGCGTCGCCGCCATTGCCTCCAGCAGCTGTGTGGCGTCGGGGCGGTCGATCATCCGCCCTCGATCCCGTCGAAGTTCGGTTCGCGCTTCTCGGCGAAGGCGGTCATCGCCTCGATGTTGGCCGGCGTGCCCATCAGCTTGGCGAAGGCGGCGTTCTCGCGTTCGTGAGCTGCCAGCATGGCGTCGCGCATCGGCTCGACGATGGTCGCCTTTGTCTCGATCAGCGAACTGATCGGCTTCGAAGCGAGGGTGTGCGCAGCCGCCATGGCCTGATCCATGAGGTCGTCCGGCTCGCACAACTCGAAGACCAGGCCCATCTCTTTGGCGCGTTCGGCGCTGATCCACTCGCTGCTCATCAGCACCCAGCTTGCATTTTGACGGCCGAGGAGGCGGGGAAAGGTCATGCTGCTCGAGAGCTCGGGAGCGACCCCGAGCGCAGTGAACGGGCATTTGAAACGGGCGTTCGTCGAGGCGAAGACGAGGTCGGAGAGGCCGAGGATCGTCGTTCCGAAACCGAGGCCGAGACCGTTGACTGCGAGGATCAGCGGCTTCGGGAAGTCGATCAGGGTGCGGCACAGGCCGGCGAAGCCGTGCTTTTGCTCAGGACCGTTACCGGTGGCGAGCTGGGCCATCTCGATCAGGTCCTGGCCGGCCGAGAAGGAGTCTTCGCTGCCGGTGAGGACGACGACAGCGACGCCGGGGTCGTCGGCGGCGGCGAGGAATGCCTCGGCGGTGCCGTCCCACATCTCGGTGTTCATCGCGTTCTTGGCCTCAGGCCGCTGGAACGTGATGGTGCGAACTCGACCATCGTCCACAATGTCAATCATCAGAATCGCCCTCCGTCGATAGGGAAGTGTTGGGCTGTGCCCGCCGCTTCGTTATTGCCTGGTTTCGCAACCGGACCGTACACGCCGCGCCGGACTACGGTCGGCGGCGATGAAGATCGAATCGTTGCTTCCGCTCGGCAAGCTCGATCCTGGGCTCCGTGAACCCGACACCCCGCTCGACGTCCGGGATTTCGCCCGGTTGTCGAAGGTCGCAGAGGACGTCGGTCTCGATGCGGTGCTCGTCGAGGAGACCAAGGACGACCCCTTCCAGATGATGGCCCTCGGTGCCACGACAACCGAGCGCATCCAGCTCGGAACATCGGTTGCGATGGCGTTTCCCCGAAGCCCGACCGCAACTGCGATGTCGGCGTGGTCGTTGGCGAAGCTCAGTGAGGGTCGGTTCATGTTGGGGCTGGGCACGCAGGTACGCGCCCACATCCAGCGTCGTTTCGGCCTGGTTTGGCACGCTCCTGCACCGTGGATGCGTGACTACATCGGTGCGATTCGGGCGGTCTGGCGGTGCTGGCAGGATCGCACGCCACTCGAGTTCGAGAGCGAGCACTACACGCTCAACCTGATGGTGCCGCTGTTCGATCCGGGTCCGATCGACCACCCCGACATCCCGATTCATGTCGCCGTCATCGGTCCGAACATGACGGCGATGGCGGGGGAGTGTGCCGACGGCATCCGGCTGCATCCGGTGGTGACGACGAAGTACATCGACGAGGAGGTGCTGCCCAATCTGGCCCGGGGTGCGGCTCGCGCCGGTCGCGATGTCGACGAGGTCGAGGTCTGTCTCAAGCCGCTCATCGGCACCGCCCCCGACGAGGCGCGGCTCGAACAGGTGATCCGTACGGTGCGAGCCCGGTGTGCGTTTTATTTGTCGACGCCTTCGTACCGACGGGCGTTTGCCATCCACGGCTGGGAGGACCGGGCCCGCGAGGCGAGCGAGTACAGCCGGGCCGGCCGGTGGGAGGAGATGCCGGATCTCGTCGATGACGACATGCTCCACACGATCGCGACGATCGGGACCTACGACCAGATCGCCGACAAACTCAACGAGCGTTTCGCCTCTCGCCTGGATCGGGTCGAGTTCTCCGTTCCGGTGAACAGCCCTGAGGATGCTGAGGCGTTCCGGGAGATCCTGGGCCGACTCGAACGAAGCTGAGCCGGAGTTCATCTGCCCGACCTCCGGCGGCGGAGCGACGAGACGCGGTGTCAGTCTTTCTCGACGAAGCGGCGAGCCTTGGCCCGCTTCCCTCGGATCGTCGTGCCGTTGATTGCCGCGATCGTCGACTCGACCTCCGCCTCGGGCACTCCGACGACCGAGTAGTGGTCGGAAATGCGGATTGGTCCGATGTCTCGGCCGGTCAGGGCAGTCTCGTTGGCGATACAGCCGACGAGATCGCCGGGGCGGATATGGCCCCGCCGACCGACACCGAGGTAGATCAACCCGGTGCCGGGGCCGACGTTGCCGCGCTTTTGGCCCTTCGGGCCGCCCTTGCGCTCCTTGCCGCCGTCCCGCGGGCCACGGTCGCGGTCACGCAGCTTGCGTTCTGATGCGTCGGGAATCTCGACTTCGTCGGTGGTGGCGCCCCGTGCCTGATGGAAGAGCTTGATCGCAGCGAGGGCGACATCGCGATCGGGGTTGCCGTCGGCAACGAGCTCGAACAACACCTGTTCGTAGTCCTCGAGGTCGTCGCTCAGTGTTGCTTCGCGGATCGCATCGACGGTGACCTCGATCTGACGGGTCCGGAGATCACCGACCGTGGGGATCTTCTGGATGTCGATCTCCTGCTTGGTGAGCCGCTCGATGTTCTGGAGCAGTCGCCGCTGACGGGGCTCGGCGAGCGTGATCGCCACACCTTCGCGGCCGGCCCGTCCCACTCGACCGATGCGGTGGACATAGCTTTCCGGCGAAGAGGGCACGTCGTAGTTGACGACATGGGTGAGGGTGTCGACATCGAGACCGCGAGCAGCGACGTCGGTGGCGACGAGGAGCTCGGCGATGCCGTCCTTGAGGCGACCCATGACTCGATCGCGCTGTTGCTGATCCATGCCGCCGTGCAGGGCTTCGGCCCGGTAACCGCGACCGTTCATCGTGGCGGTGAGTTCGTCGACCTCGCCCCGGGTGCGACAAAAGACGATGGTGGCGACGGGTGCTTCCATGTCGAGGACGCGGCCGAGTGCGTTGGCCTTGTGTTGGCGCATCACGACGTAGGCGGTTTGGCGCACGCGGGCGCGTTCGGCAGCCGTGTCGGCGGCGGCGATCTTCACGAGCACGGGGTCGCGCTGGTAGGTCTCGGCGATCTTTTGGATCCGGGGCGGCATGGTCGCCGAAAACAGCACTGTCTGTCGTTCGGTGGGCGTCTCCTCGAGGATCGTCTCGATGTCCTCGGTGAAGCCCATGTCGAGCATTTCGTCGGCTTCGTCGAGCACGACGGTGCGGATGTCGTCGAGTTCGAGCGAACCGCGACGGATGTGGTCGATTGCCCGACCGGGGGTGGCGACCACGACGTGCACGCCGCGGCGGAGTGCCTGGAGCTGGCGGGGGATGGGCTGGCCTCCGTAGATCGGCACGACCTTGAGACCTTGACCTCGGCCGTAGGTGTGCATGGCTTCGCTGACTTGGACGGCGAGCTCTCGGGTCGGGACGACGACGAGCGCTTGGGGCACGGCCGGCGAGTTCGGCGCGATCGCCTCGATGATGGGGAGGGCGAACGCCGCCGTTTTGCCGGTGCCGGTGGCGGCCTGGCCGAGCAGGTCGACGCCGGTCAGTAGCTGGGGGATCGCTTCGGCTTGGATGGGCGTGGGCTCTTCGTAGCCGAGTTCGACGAGTCGGGCGAGGAGTTGCTCTCGGAGACCGAGCGCGGCGAAGCCGCCCTGCTCGGGCTCGATGGTGGGGGCGTCGGAATCGCTCATTGCGCTACTTCCAAAAGGGAACGTTCGAGCCTAGGTCTGATCCGAGTCCGCCTTGCGGCTCCACGATGTGACTCGTGTCGCCGCCTAGTAGACGAGGGTGCCGTAGCTCAGGAGTTCGCTCGCGTTGTTGTTGATCCGGACGGCCTCGAAGCGCACGTTGACGACGCCAACCGCTCCCTTTGCGTTTGCGGCCTCGAGCATTCGGAGACTCGACTCGGCGCGGGCCTGGTCGAGCACCGGGGTGAAGGAGCGGATCTCTCCACCGATGACGTTTCGCCATGCGCCGACGACTTGACGGATGTAGTCGGCGCCCATGACGACGCTTCCTACGACGAGCTCGCCGTGACGCGGCTCGTCGAGTCCGGGAAGGGTGGGACGGGGGGAGAGGGTGATGTGGGCCACGTCGGCCCGGCGACGTTCGATATGGGCCCCGCGACGACGATGAGCGACGCGACCACCGGCGGCCGCGAGGATCAACACCAGCGGGATCGCCAGTTGGATCAGGACGCCGGTCACGGCGCCGGAACCGCCACCACTGCGGTGCCGTAGGCGTACATTTCGGCTGCGCCGCCGGCGACGGTCGAGGTCGTGAAGCGGACGTTCACGATTGCGCTTGCGCCGAGTGCCTGCGCTTCGGCAACCATGCGGCTGGTGGCCTCGGCTCGCGACTCGGCGAGTAGTTCGGTGTACGCCTTCAACTCGCCACCGGCCATGTTCTTGAACGCAGCACCGATGTCACGTCCGAGGTGCTTTGCCCGAATGGTGTTCCCGCTGACGAGCCCCTTCACCTCGGTGATGTTCCAGCCGGGGATGGTCTCGGTGTTGACGAGTTGCATGGTGNTCCTNTCCGGCCTGTGGGNCACGATCNATCCCNTGCAGTATCGCGCAGGGNCNAAGNTCGACGTGGCNGGTCGCGGCCGAGGATGGTCGGTCGTCGAGAGCCGACGGGATCTGACACCCGGGGCAGGAGTTTCTACGATCAGGTGCGGTAGGGAGGTCGCGATGGCGCGAGTAGTGGTGTGGGGTACGGGCAATGTCGGTCGTCCGGCGATCCGGGCGGTCGCCGCCCATCGAGACCTCGATCTGGCCGGTGTGATCGTGGCCAACCCGGACAAGGTCGGTGTCGATGCCGGCGCGTTGGCCGGGCTGGAGCCGCTGGGCGTGGCGGCCACCGACGATATCGACCTTGCCTGTTCGTCTGATGTCGACGCCGTCGTGTACGCGGTGAACTCCGATTTTCGGCCCGTCGAGTCGCAGGCCGAGGTCGAGGCGGTGTTGCGGGCCGGCACGAACGTGGTGACGCCCAGCTTCTATCCGCTCTATCACCCGCCCTCGACGCCACCGGCGCTTGCCGAGCCGATCCGNGCGGCGTGCCTCGACGGTGGTTCGTCGATCCTCGCCTCGGGCATCGACCCGGGATGGATCTGCGACATTCTCCCGCTGTTCCTCACCGGAATGAGCGCCGACATCNCCGAGATCCGCAGCCGCGAGATCTTCAACTACGCGCTCTACGACCAGCCTGACGCGGTTCGTACGCTGATCGGCTTNGGTGGGCCGATGGAAGCCACCCCGCCNATGCTGCTCGACTTNGCGNTNGAGATGGTGTGGGGTCCGGTCGTTCGTATCGTCGCTGATGGTCTGGGTGTTGCGATCGACGAGATCCGCACTGTCGTCGAGAAGCGAGCGCTGGAACGCACGGTCACCGTCGCCGGCATGGGCGACTTCGAGAAGGGAGGCATGGGCGCCTTCCGCTTCGAGGTGCAGGGCATCGTCGACGGTCGCCCCCTGATCGTGATGGAGCACATCACCCGTATCGACGACGACTGCGCCCCTGAATGGCCCGTGCCGCACACTGGCCAGGGCCTGCACGCCGTCACCGTCTCCGGCCGTCCCGATCTCACCGTCGAGGTCCATGGCACCGAACACGGTGAACCCNGCGCCGCCGGCGGCGGCAATGCCACTGCCGCCAACCGCGTTGTCAATGCCATCCCCGAGGTGTGTGCCGCCGAGCCGGGCATCGTGCACCCGCTCGACGTCGCACGCGTCGTCGCTGGGGGCCAAGTGCACCGAGGCTGAAAACGACGAAATCCCGGCCACGAGGCCGGGATTTGCGTTGTCCTCGCAGCGAGGACGCTGGGTACACCCCCTGGGACTCGAACCCAGAACCTGCGGATTAAGAGTCCGATGCTCTACCAATTGAGCTAGAGGTGCAGGAATTTCTCCGGNGAGAATTCTACGGGTGAACGAGGGGATTCGAACCCCCGACCTCCTGGACCACAACCAGGCGCTCTAACCAACTGAGCTACGCCCACCACGCCGGACTCGAGAGCCCGGTGTGACGCTGCGGCCCGAAGGCCGAAGCGGAGTCGGAGTGTATCGGGACCGACCCCTGGGGGCCTACCCTCTACAGCGCCCCTGTAGCTCAACTGGATAGAGCATCGGGTTTCTACCCCGACGGTTGCAGGTTCGAGTCCTGTCAGGGGTGCGACTGCGTTCGACNTGCCGNATTGGCGTCGTTTCGAAGATGGGTGGCGGAGCCACCGAGACGTGCGGGAAGATACAACTCCTCGGGTTCTCCGGGGAAGGGAGTCCGGAACCATGGATGCAGCACACTTCGCTGCCGATCTGCTCNACAAGATTGGTGTGACCGTCGGGGGAAGCGGCCCGGCCGACATCCACATTCACGACGACCGGTTCTACAAGCGGGTCATCCGCGATCGAGAGTTGGGGCTGGGCGAGGCCTACCAGGAGGGGTGGTGGACGGCGAACCGTCTCGATGAGTTCCTCGCCGTCGCTCAGGAGACCAACCTCGCCGACCATGTGAAACCGTCACCGGCGCTGCTCAAACTCGCATTGCAGAGCCGCTTCGGTAACCGCCAGGACGAAAAGAAGGCGAAGAAGAACGCCCAGGCTCACTACGACATCGGCAACGACTTGTTCGAGCGGATGCTCGACAAACGGATGATCTACACGTGCGCGTACTGGCGCGATGCCGAGAACCTCGATGCCGCCCAGGAAGCAAAGCTCGACCTCATCTGCCGCAAGCTCGGGCTCGAGCCCGGCATGCGGCTACTCGACATCGGCTGCGGCTGGGGTGGCTTCGCCCAGTTCGCGGCCAGCCGCTACGACGTGCAGGTCACCGGCATCAGCCCGGCGATCGAACAGGTCACGCTCGCCCGTGAGAACACCGTCGGGCTGCCGGTGACGATCCTGCAAAAGGATTACCGGGAGATGGAGGGGGAGTTCGATCGCATCACCTCGATTGGGATGATGGAGCATGTCGGGCCTCGCAACCTGGGCACCTTCTTCGAGACGTGTGACCGTCTCCTCGTCGACGACGGGATGATGCTGCATCACACCATCGGGTCGAACGAGTGGAAGACCCATACCGATCCGTGGTTCGACAAGTACATCTTTCCCGGTGGTGTGCTGCCGTCACTGGGCCAGATCTCCCGAGCGGCGGAGAAGGTTTGGTCGATCGAGGACGTGCACAACTTCGGACCCGACTACGACCGCACGCTCATGGCGTGGCATGCCAACATCANCNAGCGCTGGGACGAGATCCCGCAGTATGGCGACCACTTCAAGCGGACGTGGGAGTACTACCTGCTCGGATCGGCTGCCGGCTTCCGGGTGCGGGCGTTGCAGCTGTTCCAGGTCGTGTTCACGAAAGCGAAGCAGCGCCATCCTGTGTACGAGGCGGTCCGCTGATCGCCGCTGCGTAGGCGGTCGACCGAACCGGTTCGGCGAGAAAAGGCGAACACCGCCGACCCTGCAGGGCCGACGGTGTTCACCTCGTTTGCTCTCTTGTTGTTGCATTCGCACAGGCCAGCCGCGAGGACGGCGTTGTGCGGCTGCAGCGACGAATCAGTGGAACTGTTCTTCCTCGGTCGAACCCTCGAGGGCGAGGGTCGAAGCGTTGCCGCCCGACACGATCGTGGCGATCTGGTCGAAGTAGCCGGCACCGACCTCACGCTGGTGCTTGACGGCGGTGTAACCCTCGGACTCGCGAGCGAACTCGCGCTCCTGGAGGTCGACGTAAGCGGTCATGTCGGAGTCGGTGTAGCCCTTGCCGATTTCGAAGGCGGCGTAGTTGAGGGCGTGCCAGCCGGCGAGGGTGATGAACTGGAACGCATAGCCCATGGCGCCGAGTTCGCGCTGGAACTTGGCGATGGTGCTGTCGTCGAGGTGGGCCTTCCAGTTGAACGACGGTGAGCAGTTGTAGCTGAGCATCTGATCCGGGTATTCGGCCTTGACCGCCTCGGCGAACTCGCGGGCCTGCTCGAGGTCCGGCGTGCCGGTCTCGCACCAGATCAGGTCGGCGTACGGGGCGTAGGCGAGTGCTCGCTTGATCGGCGTCGCCATGCCGGGCTTGGTGTAGTAGAAGCCCTCGGACGAGCGCTCGCCGGTGAGGAACTCTTGGTCGCGCTCGTCGACATCGGTGGTGATGAGGTTCGCGGCGAGGGCGTCGGTACGGGCGAGCACGATGGTGGGGGTGTCCGCAACGTCGGCGGCGAGGCGAGCGGCGTTGAGGGTGGTGATGTGCTGCTGGGTCGGGATGAGCACCTTGCCGCCCATGTGGCCGCACTTCTTGGCCGAGCTGAGTTGGTCCTCCCAGTGGACGCCGGCGGCGCCGGACTCGATCATGCCCTTCATGAGTTCGTAGGCGTTGAGCGGGCCACCGAAGCCGGCTTCGGCGTCGGCGACGATCGGCAGCATGTAGTCGACCTCGGGGTTGCCGTCGGTCTCGCTCCACTCGATCTGGTCGGCACGACGCAGGGCGTTGTTGATGCGGGCCACGACCGACGGGACGGAGTTGGCGGGGTACAGCGACTGGTCGGGGTAGACCTGACCGGCGAGGTTGGCGTCGCCGGCGACTTGCCAGCCCGAAAGGTAGATGGCGGGGAGACCGGCCTTCGCGTACTGGATGGCCTGGCCACCGGTCATGGTGCCGAGCGCATGGACGTAGTCCATGTCGTTGATCTGCTGCCAGAGCTTCTCGGCGCCGTTGCGGGCCATGGTGTACTCGGGGGTGACGGAGCCTCGAAGACGCACCACGTCGGCAGCGGTGTAGTCGCGGGTCACGCCCTTCCAGCGCGGGTTCTCAGCCCAGTCTTTCTCGAGGGCTGCGACCTGTTCGTCGAAGGTGCGGGTCATCTGATGGTCTCCTTGGTACTTGTTGTGGAGTTCGGGGTGATCACAGCGTCAGGCGTCGCCGGCCACTGCGATCGGGAAGAAGGGGATGAGGTCGTCGAGCGAGCTCCAGGCCCGCAGGAGTTCGGCGGCTCGCTCGTAGCGGCCGTCGGCCCATGCGGGTTCGCCCAGGTGGACACGAAGCTCGGCGAGTTCCTCGGCGAAGAGTCGGTCCAGGAGTGTGTCGTCGACGACGACGCCGTTGGTGAGGCGGACCGACTGGTGGCGCCATTGCCAGATCTGGGCGCGGCACAGTTCGGCCATCGCCGTGTCCTCGAGGTGGTCGTCGATGGCGACGGCGCCGATGCCGACCAGCCACTCGCCGATGTAGTGCACGGCGGTGCGGATTGCCGTGCGGAGTCCGCTCTCGGTGCACTCGCCGCGGCTCGTGTGGATGGTGAGCAGGTCGCTGGCGGTGATGTAGACGTCGTCGCGCTGGACTTCGAGCTGGTTGGCCCGGTAGCTCAGGACGCGATCGAACTCGGCGGTTGCGATGTCGACGATGGCGGGCTGACCGATGCGAGTGCCGTCGAACCCATCGCCTGCTTCGCGGCGCTTGTCGACGGTGACCTTGCGGACCATCGGGGCGGTTCGAGCAGGGTCGAGTTCGTCGGGGATGACGCCTGACATGCCGCCGATGGCGTGGGCACCGCGGCGGTGACATGTGGAGACGAGGAGTTCGGTGAACGCCCGGATGAACGGGGTCGTGGCGCCGAGCGAGTCGCGATCAGGAAGGACCATCTCGGGATCAGCGGCGAACGTCTTGATCATCGAGAAGAGGTAGTCCCAGTTGCCGGCGTGGAGGGCCGTGATGTGATCCCGGAGGGCGAAGAGGATCTCGTCCATGGCAAACGCGGCACCGATGGTCTCGATGAGCACGCTCACGCGGATCGTGCCTGCGGCGAGGCCGAGCTCGGCTTCGGTCCACTCGAGCACGTCGTGCCAGAGCTGGGCGTCGGCGGGACCTTCGAACTTCGGCAGGTAGAAGTACGGCCCGGTGCCGGCGGTGGCCGCTGCAGCGGCGTTGGCGGCGACACAGACCCCGAAGTCGAAGAGCGACGCAGCGATCGGCTGACCGTCGATCGCGAGGTTCGCCTCGTCGAGGTGCCACCCGCGGGTGCGGACCATGAGCGTCGCATGGTCGGGGTTCGGGATTCGAATCTCGCCGCCGATCTCGGCGGTGAGGGTGCCGGCGTAGGCGTGGGCGAGGTTGCGCTGGCCGTCGAGGATCGTGGCCCACTCGGGCGTGATCGTGTCCTCGAAGTCGGCCATGTAGACCTGCGCACCGGAGTTGAGGCCTTCGACGAGGGCCGGTCGCGAAACCAGGCCGACGAGTTCGGTGCGGCGGTCGACGAGATCGCGCGGGGCCGGCGCGATGTGCCACTCGTTGGACCGGATGTAGGCGGTCTCGGCGTCGTACGTCGGGCGTTCGCCATCACGGTGGCGAGCAGTGGCGGCTTGGTGTCGGCTGAGCAGTTCGGAACGGCAGGGGCCGAAGCGCTCGTGGAGTCCGACCAGGAAAGCCAAAACGTCGTCGGTCAGCACCTCGGAGGCCAAGGGGTGATCGGTGATCGCAACCCGGTGGCGAAGGTCGACGGCGGTAGGCACTCCCTGATGGTGTCGGCGAGAACCCGACAGAACAACGTGTCTTTCGGTGTCGTTGTCGCTTTGTGTTTGCAAATAACGAAAGTTCTGCCAATCTTTGTGTCAATGGCTGAAGATCTTGATCTCCTCGTCCTCGGACACCGCATCCGTTTCGCTCGCCGCCAGAAAGGGGCGACCCTCGCCGATGTGTCCGAGTTGGTGGGTCGACCGGTTCCGTACCTTTCCCAACTTGAGAACGGCAAGGTCGAACCGAAACTCGGGTTACTGCAAGAACTCGCCGACGCCCTCGGCACCACGGCGACGGCGCTGCTCGATGACGAGGCGCCGGACCGGCGGGCCTATCTCGAGATCGAGCTTGAGCGGGCGCAGCGCGACCCGGCCTATCAGGCACTTGGTCTGGGTCATCTGAAGCCGTCGGCGAAGGTGCCCGACGAGGCCCTCGAGCACCTGGTGACGATGTGGCACACCGTCCGCGACCGGCCAAGCGGCGGTGGTGATCAGCGCGGTCCCGATCTTGCCGAGCGGGCCCGCGCTGCCAACAACGCCCTGCGCCGAGAGATGCGGGACCGCAACAATTTCTTCCCCGAGATCGAGGCCCTTGCGGGTCGGGCTCTGGCTGCAGCCGGCTACAGCGGCTCGGGTCCGATCAGCGAGCGGGTTCTCACCGAACTGGCCAAATGGTGCGGCTTCACCATTGAGCGGGTCGGGCACATGCCCCGTTCCGCGCGCAGCATCACCGACATGCGCGATCGGATCATCTTCATCCCGGATCGGGGAGGGCTGAAAGTGCGGCAGGCCCGCAGTGTCGTGTTGCAGACCCTCGGCCATTTCGCCCTCGACCACAGCGACACCCGCGATTTCGGCGACTACCTCCGCCAGCGGATCGAGTCGAACTACTTCGCCGCAGCCGTCCTTGCACCCGAGGGCCCGGCCGTGGAGTTCTTGCGCGAAGCCGACGCCGCCGAGGACATCTCCGTGGAGGACCTCAAGGAGGTGTTCTACATCTCCTACGAGATGGCGACGCACCGCTTCACGAACCTGGCGACCCAGCACCTCGAGATCCCGTGCCACTTCCTGCGAACCGACAGCGAGGGAGTCATCGACAAGGCCTACGAGAACGACGGGGTGGCGTTCCCCACGGCGATCGATGGCGGCCACGAAGGTGAGCGGGTTCCACGCCAGTGGGGTTCGCGCCAAGCCTGGAACGCCACCGGCAGCTTCCTATTGCATTCGCAGTACACGGTGATGGATCTCGGCGAGTACTTCTGCACCACCTACATCGAGACCGAGACCGACCGGCATCCCTACGCTGTTTCGCTCGGCACGCCGGCTCCGTTCGCCCACCGTTTCAGGGGATCGAACACGCTGCGACGTGAGTACGCCCGAGAGCGCGAGATCGAGCCCGACCCGTTGCTGGTGGAGCAGTGGGCGGGCCACGCCTGGCCGTCGGCGGCTGAGCGAAGCCACGTGTTGTCGGCGCTGCCGCCGTCGCAACGCGAGTTCAGCCCGTTCCCCGGTGTCGACCAGATCGACGTGTATCGATTCCTGGAGCGTCAGCGACGATCTCGTCGAAACTGAACGAGGTCGTCAGCGAGAGCGGACGACGACATGATCGATCGCAGCGAGGGCGATGGAGATCGGTTCGCGGCGTTCATCGGCGATCGCGAGGGTGACGACCTCGGTGCTGGCCGTGCGGAGTTCGCCTCGAAGGTTTTCGTCTCCGGCACCGACCATGACATCGGGTCGTTCGGCGGCGAGTTCCATCAGCGCATCACCGAAGGCCAAGACGACGTCGTGGCGCCGGTCGCCAGCGGGTAGATCGTCGCCCGGTGCCGGTTGCACCGTCGCGATGCGGGTTGTCGGCATGAGCGTGTCGCCGAGACGAGGGTCGCGAACGCCGACGAAGTCGGCCCCGACGGCGATGATCGGCCCGGTGACGCGGTGGCCGGCGAGGGTGCGAACGATGACCGGCTGCCCGCGCTCGGCCAGATCGAGGAAAACACCGCCGAGGGTGGCCTCCTCGGTCGCGGCTTTCTCAAGCCAGCGGCGTCGGGAGCGAGCCCGAGCCGCTTCGTCGACCTGACCATCGGCGACCCACCGTTGCAGGGCCGCCAGCGGGTCGTCGGACGTGAGGTCGACCGGACGATCGGGCGGCTGAGGGTCGGAGTCCACGGGTCCGACCCTAGCCACGGTGGCGCCTGCCCCTGTCGGTGCTCTGCGCAGCGGCGGTACGCTCGCGTCACCCATGGCTGCGCCCTCCATCACCATTCGAGTCCCTGGAAACCACTTGATGGGTTCCCTGCTGGGCGAGCACGATCGGCATTTGCGCCGCATCGAGGAGGCCCTGCCGGAGGCCGACATCACGGTTCGTGGCAACGAAGTCCATGTGTCGGGGCCTGATGCGTCGGTTGCGGCCACCCTGTTCGAGGAGCTCGTGGTGCTCGCCGAGCGTGGTCAGCGCGTCGATGAGCGCACGCTCGACCGCACGATCGACATGGTTCGTGCTGACGAGAAACCCTCGTCGGTCTTCACCCACGACATCCTTCGCGCCGACAAGGGGCGGGTGATCCGGCCGAAGTCGGCGGGTCAGAAGGCGTACGTCGAGGCGATCGCGGACAACGTGGTCACCTTCGGCATCGGTCCTGCGGGTACCGGCAAGTCGTGGCTCGCCGTTGCGATGGCGGTTCGGGCTCTGCAGGCCGGCGAGGTCGAGCGCATCATCCTCACCCGCCCGGCGGTCGAGGCAGGCGAGCGGTTGGGGTTCTTGCCGGGCGACATGATGGCGAAGGTCGATCCCTATCTACGTCCGCTTTATGACGCCTTGCACGACATGGTCGGCAACGACGGCATGGAACGCCTGCTCGATCGGGGGATCGTGGAGGTCGCTCCGCTCGCCTTCATGCGTGGTCGCACGCTCAACGCGTCGTTCATCATCCTCGACGAGGCCCAGAACACCACGCCTGAGCAGATGAAGATGTTTTTGACTCGAATCGGGTTCGGATCAAAGGCCGTCGTCACCGGCGACATCACCCAGGTCGATGTTCAGGGCGGCCGGTCGGGGCTCGGCAACCTGGAGAAGGTGCTGGGGCACATTGATGGCATTGCCTTTGCTCGACTCGGTGGCCGCGACGTCGTACGGCACCGAATCGTGCAGGACATTGTCGACGCCTACGAGAAGGCGTCGCCCGAGGGGCGTGGCTCCTCGTGAGCCCGACGGTTCCTGCCGTCGTTGCGCTCGACGAACAAGACGATGTCGACGTCGATCTCGACCGTTGGCAATCGCTTGCCGTCGCTGCCTTCATCGATCAGGGCATCACCGCTGGTGAGTGCAACCTGCTGTTCGTCGACGAGGCAACGATCCGGCAACTCAACTTCGAACACCGCGACAAGGACACGCCTACCGATGTGCTGTCGTTCCCACTTGATGGCCCCGAAGCGAGTGAGCCCGACGACTTGATCGGCGACATCGTCGTGTGCGCCACGATCGCCGCAGCGAATGCGCCCGAGCACGAAGGCCAGGGCCATCATCGAGGAACCCTCGATGACGAACTCGCACTTCTCGTGGTGCACGGCGTGTTGCACTTGCTCGGCCACGATCACGAGGTCGACGAGGACGCCGAGCGGATGGAGGCGCTGGAGCAGACGTTGCTGCAGGCGCATCACCGATGAGCACCGGTCTGCTCATCGGGAGCATCGTGGCGGCGGTTTTCGTCGTGATTGCAGCGGCAAGCGCAGCGGCCGAGACGGCAATGACCCGCATCTCGCGCGCTCGGGCCAACGGGTTCGACCACGAAGAGCACCCGGGCGCGGCGGCGCTGGTCGAGGTGCTCGGCGAGCGTGAGACCACGCTCGCCCCGCTGCTGTTGTCGCGTGTCGCTGCGCACGTCGGCGCAATCACCATCGTCGTGACACTCGTCGCCGATCGCCGCAGCACAGGTGGGGTAGTGATCGCAGCGATTGGCTCCGCAGCGGCGCTCTACATCTTCGCCGAGGCCATCCCTCGCATCTGGGCCCTGCAGCACATCGACCGTGCGGCGCTGCGCTCGGCCCGCATCCTGCGTGTGCTCTTACGGATCGCGCCGCTCCGAGCATTGACCCCCCTGCTCACTGCCATCGGCAACATCATCCTCCCCGGCCCTGCCGGCGCGCCGGTCGTTTCCGAAGACGAACTCTTGGCGATGACGGAAGCGGCGGCTGCCGGCGCTGGCATCGAGGAAGGCGAAAAGGAACTCATCACATCGGTGTTCGCCCTCGGCGACACGATCGTGCGCGAGGTCATGGTGCCTCGCACCGACATGACCGCCGTCAGTTCCGACGACACGATCTCGGCGGTGCTCGATCTCGCCGACGAGAAGGGCTTCAGCCGGCTTCCGGTCTTCGGTGATGGCATCGACGACATCGTCGGGGTGTGTCTCGTGAAGGACCTTGTTCGCGTCGAGCGTGCGGGTGGCGGCGATCGCACGGTCGTCTCGCTGATGCGCAAGGCCCGGTTCGTGCCGGAGACCAAGCATGCCGATCACTTGCTTCGAGAGATGCAAGCTGGAGATCACCACCTGGCGATTGTCGTCGACGAGTACGGCGGCACCGCCGGGCTTGTGACACTCGAGGACGTGGTCGAGGAACTCGTCGGCGAGATCGTCGATGAGACCGATCGCGAGGAACCACTCGTCCGGCCGCTCGCAGGCGGCAAGCTGCTGGTCCATGGACGGATGCCGGTCGACCAGCTCGAAAGCCTGCTTGAACTCGAGTTCGTCGACGGCGACTGGGACACAGTCGGCGGCTTGATCTTCAGCGTGTTGGGACACGTACCCGAGGTCGGGGAGACGGTCGACTCGAATGGGGTACAGCTCCGCGTCGAGCGCATGGAAGGTCGACGCATCACCTCGGTCAGCGTCGACCAGGCTCGGGCCGAGGCGGGGTCGTGAGCGAGATCTCGGTGCCGCCCGATGATTTCCGTTCCGGCTTTGTCACCCTCGTGGGGCGACCCAACGCTGGCAAGTCGACCCTGCTGAACAAGATCCTCGGTCAGAAGGTCTCGATCGTCAGCGACAAGCCCCAGACCACCCGTACACAAGTCCGAGGCGTGCTCACGAGCGACACGCATCAGATCGTCTTCGTCGATACGCCCGGCATCCACAAGCCGCGCAGCGCGCTTGGTACGAGTCTCAATGCGACCGCCGCCGATGCGCTGAGCGATGTCGACATCGTGTGCTTCGTTGTCGATGCCACGGCGCCGTACGGGCGAGGTGATGCCTTCATCGCCGAGTCCTTGCCGAAGGATGCGATTGTGGTTGTCACCAAGGCCGACATCGCCAAACCCGAGCAGGTCCTGGAGCAGTTGAGTGTCACGTCACAACTCGAGGCCGACGCCTGGTTCCCGGTCAGCGGCCGCACCGGCGACGGCGTCGAGGCGTTGGTCGAGCACCTCCGCGCTCGCCTCCCGCTCGGCCCGAAGTTCTATCCGGACGACATGGTCACCGATGTGCCCGACCCATTCTGGGTGGCAGAGCTCGTGCGGGAGCAGTTGCTTGCGGTTGCGCGTCAGGAGCTCCCGCACTCGATCGCCACCCGAGTGACGGAGTGGGAGTGGCCTCGGATCCGCTGCGAGATCCTGGTCGAGCGTGAGTCGCAGAAGGCGATGGTCATCGGGAAGGGCGGCGAGAACCTCAAGAAGGCCGGAACCGCCGTCCGGCGTCAACTGCCCGATGGCGCCTTCGTGGAGCTGTTCGTGAAGGTCGAGAAGAACTGGCAGCGGCGCCCCGAGTCGGTTGCCGAACTGGGTTACTGACCGACTTCGTCGTCGCGGAGTTCCTGCAGGAATCGGGTGACGTCATCGCGGTCTTTGGTGCGAGTCATCGGCGGCAGCGCGTTGATGAGTTCCCAGCGGTAGCTGCGGGCGGTTGCTAGGCGGGGGTCGAGGACGGCGACGACACCGCGGTCAGTGCTGCTACGGATGAGGCGTCCGGCCCCCTGGGCGAGCAGGGTCGCCGCTCGTGGCAGGTCGATCGTTCCGAAGGCGGCCTTGCCTGCCCGGTCGCGGCGAGCCTGCAGGACCGGCTCGTTCGGGCGTGGGAACGGGATGCGGTCGATGATCACCAGGCTGCACGTGCGGCCGGGGGCGTCGACGCCTTGCCAGAACGACATCGTCGCGAACAGTGATGTCTCCTCGTCCTCGACGAAGTCGCGAAGGAGTGCGTTTTTGGCCCCGTCGCCCTGCATCAGAATCTTCCAGGGGAGGCGACCTTCGAGTCGTTCGACTGCTTCGCGCATCGCCGAGAACGACGTGAACAGCGCAAGCGTGCGTCCGCCAGCCGCTGCCATCAGGGTTTCGATCTCGGCGTGTTGGGCGCTGCGGAACCCCTCGTTCCGAGGATCAGGGAGGTGGGTCGGGCAGTAGAGGAGGGCATTGTTCTGGTAGTCGAACGGGCTACCGACGTCGAGGGTCGCCGTGTCGTCGGGCAGGCCGAGCCGACTCGTCGCTTTTGGCGGCAGGGTTGCCGACGTGAGTACGCCTGCCCGCTTCGCCCAGAGGTTCTCTGACAGCAACGAGTCGACGGCGATCGGGGTCGACCGCAGCCCTGGATTGGACGCCGGACCGTCGACCCACATGACCTCGCTGTCGGTCGGCCAGCGCACGGCATCGATGTCGTCGATCAGGCCGGTGGCGACTTGTCGGGCGCGGAGTGCTTTGGTGCGGGTGTCGGCCGGGGCGCTTTCGGGAACGGCTCGCAACGCATCGAGCAGCCGTTCGGTGGCCGCCCGGACATCGTCGAGGGCCTTGCCGACCTCCGCGTCGGGCCCGTCGAGCAGGCGCTCACCGATCAGGGGTTCGAGGGCGACATGCAGTGACGTGGCCGACTCCTCGGCCCGCTGACTGGGCTCCATGTCGACGAGCACGGATGCGGTATTGCGAGCAGCGGCCTGGACCCGGGCCGGGCTGATCTGTCGGCCGGCAGCTTCGGCAACGATGTCCTCGAGTTGGTGGGCTTCGTCGATCATGACGAGGTCGTGTTCGGGAAGCACCGCATCGACGGTGATCGCCAGCGCGTACAGGTGCAGGTTGACGACGAGGATGTCGGCTTCGGCGGCCTGGTGGCGGGCCTTCTCGGCGAGACAGTCGTCGCCCCGCGGGCAGCGGTTTGCCCCGGGGCACTCGTCGCGTCCGACGGAGACGAGGCGCCAGGTGCGGTCGTCGATCGTCTCGAGCTCGCTGCGATCTCCTGTGGCGGATGTGGTGGCGAAGGCCCGCAACTCGTCGAGCGTGTCGCTGTCGATCGAACCGCTGTCTCGTTCGGTGTCGTCGAGGTCGAGATCGAGTCGGTCGTCGGCCTCGAGTTCGTCGAGCCGCTGGAGACAGAGATAATTCGAACGCCCCTTGAGAACGGCGAAACGGAAGGGGACGTCGAGGTGGTCGGTGAGGAACGGGAGATCCTTCCCGGCGAGCTGATCCTGGAGCGCTTTGGTGGCGGTGGCGATGACCGTCGGTCGGTCGGACAGCACCGCCGGGACGAGATAGGCGAGCGACTTGCCGGTGCCGGTGCCGGCCTGCACAACCGCATGGCCGTCGGTTTCGATGGCGTCGGCGACGGCTCGCGCCATATCGACTTGCCCCTCACGGCGCTCGCCGCCCGCCGGCAGCGAGGAGGTGACAGCCTCGAGGGCCTCGGCGGTGAGATCGGCGAACGACACGGCGGCTGGCACCCTATGCGGGAACCGCGTCGCTCGGGTGGTGCCAGGGTAGGTTGCCCACGTGGACCTCGATTCGCTCGACTCGACGCGCATTCCGCGGCACATCGCGTGTGTGATGGACGGCAACGGCCGCTGGGCGCAATCGCAGGGCCTGCCCCGCACCGAAGGGCACAAGGCCGGCGAGCACAGCCTGTTCGAGGTGGTCGACGCGGCGATCGACGCCGGCGTCCAGTGGCTTACCGTCTATGCGTTCTCCACCGAGAACTGGAAGCGCCCGAAGGATGAAGTGCGCTTCCTGATCAACTTCAACGAAGAGATCCTTCTGCGCCGCCAGGACGAACTCCATGCCCGCAACGTCCGGATCCGGTTTGTCGGACGCCGCGACTGGAGGGTCCCGAAGCGACTCATCAGGCGCATGGACGAGAGCGTGGAGCTCACCAAGAACAACACCGGCCTCACCTTCACGATCGCCTTCAACTACGGCGGCCGGGCCGAGATCGTCGACGCCGTGAGGCGCATCGTCGACAGGGGAACGCCGGCTGACAAGATCAACGAAAAGACCATCGCCCGAGAGCTGTACGACCCGGACATGCCCGACCCCGACCTGATGATCCGGACGTCGGGCGAATATCGCATCTCGAACTTCTTGCTGTGGGAACTGGCCTACAGCGAGCTGCTCTTCACCGACACGCCCTGGCCCGAGTTTGGTCGCAACGCGCTGATCGCCGCCATTCACGAGTACCAGACCCGCGACCGGCGGTTCGGCGGGGTCGACACCGAGGGCTGACATGGCGCTGTACCGCGATCACGCCGTGGTGTTGCGCACCTGGAAGCTCGGCGAGGCCGATCGCATCGTCAGCCTGCACACCCATGATCACGGCAAGGTGCGTGGGGTCGCCAAGGGGGTGCGTCGAACCAAGTCCAAGTTCGGGGCTCGGCTCGAACCGCTGAGCCACGTCACGATTCAGCTCTACCGGGGCAAGGGCGACCTCGACACGATCACCCAGGTCGAGACCGTCGACCGTTTCGTCTCGCTGCGCTCAGATCCGGACCGGTTCGCTCGCGCGCAGGCACTGCTCGAATCGGTCGACCAGGTTGCGCAAGATCGCGAACCCGATCCGGAACTGCACGTCATGCTGGTCCGGGGCTTGCGCACGCTCGATCAGAGCGATTCGCCGTTGGTCGTCGCTGCGTTTTTTCTGAAGCTGCTCGATCACGAGGGTGTGATGCCTCAGCTTGAGGCATGCGTGTCGTGCGGCGAGGACAACCCGATTGTTGCGTTTGATCCGGTCGAGGGCGGTGTGCTGTGTCGTGACTGCCGCCGGGGTCGCCCGATCACGCCTGAGGCCCTCGAGACCCTTCGTCGTATTCTCGGCGGGGGACTCGCTGGTGTGCTCGCGGAGCCGGTCGCTCCTCATATGGGGGAGGTCGACATCCTCGCCACCCTGTTGATGGAACACCATCTCGAGCGCCGGTTGCGCGCTGTTGCCGTGCTCGATCAGACCCAGTACTGAGCCTGCGCCGTTTCGTTACCGGCTGATCGGGATCCAGCGCCCTTGTGCCTCGGACCACTCCATCCATTCGGTGAGTTCGGGATCCCATTGGATGTAGGTGCCGCGCGCGTCGTCCCACATCGGTGCGTCGACGCCTGGTCGTGACGACATCTCCGCAGGTGATTCGGGAACCGGTTCGAGTTCAGGTTCGGGAGTCGTAGCCGGTTCCGCTTCGACGATCGGGGCCGCCTCGGCTTCGGGTTCCGTCTCGGGTTCAGCGATCGGGGTTGGCTCGAGTTCGGCGACCGGGAGTGGCTCG
>NZNH01000027.1 GCA_002694825.1 Acidimicrobiaceae bacterium
ACGCCTGATCTGCACGAAAAGATGAGCCTTGCGACCTCGCCTGAAATCTGGGCCGAGGGCGGGCCGGTCAAGGACTGGACGACCGACTACGACATCCGCGACAAGGACTATGTCGAGAATCCCGTGCCGATCTGGGCCGAAATGCGCGAGAAGTGCCCAGTCGCGCACACCGATCGTCTCGGTGGGTCATGGAACCCGACCCGCTTCGACGACGTGCGTGAGATGGCCAAGATGACCGACGTTTTGTCGTCACGGCAGGTGCTGGTGATGCCGCCCCCGCCGGGTTCGGCAGAGATGTCTCGCTACGAGCAGATGATCGCCGCCGCGCCGATCACGGCCGATCCTCCGATCCATACCTGGACTCGTCGAATGCTGCTGCCGGCGTTCGCGCCGAAAGCGGTGCTTCAGTACGAGCGTTACACCGAGGAACTGGCCCATTCCTTGATCGACGAGTTCATCGAATCTGGCCGTTGCGACGGTGCCGAGCAGTACGCCCAGCAGATCCCACCGAGGGTGATTGCTCACATGATCGGCGTCGATCCCGGCATGGCCGACCAGTTCGTGATCTGGGTCAACGGTGTGCTCGGCGCCGGGCTCAACGATCCGGAGCTGCGGCTGAAGACTCGCGAAGAGCTGCTTGGCTTCATCGGGGCTGAGGTGGCCAAACGGATGGAGGATCCACGGGAGGATCTCCTGACCGAGCTGTTGTTCATGGAGCTCGATCACCCCGATGCGAAGATCACGCCGGAGGTCGTCGTCGGCATCACCAACCTGTTGATCATCGCCGGCATCGACACCACGTGGAGTTCGATCGGGTCGTCGCTGTGGCACCTCGCCACCCACCCAGCGGACCGCAAACGTCTCGCTGCCGAGCCGGAAATCCTGCCGATTGCCGTCGAAGAGTTCCTGCGTTTCTACGCGCCGGTGACGATGGCTCGCGTGGCAGAGCACGACGTGGAGTTCAACGAGGACGTCCACATCCAGCGGGGNGACAAGATCTTGATGAACTTCCCGGCGGCATGTCACGACCCCGAACACTTCGAGGATCCCGACACCTTCATCATCGACCGGGCCCGCAACCGTCACGTGGCGTTCGGGTCAGGCATTCACCGATGCGCCGGTTCGAACCTGGCTCGGCTCGAGATGACCACTGCGCTTCGGGTTTGGATGGAGCGCATCCCGGAGTTCTGGCTGCGAGACGGTGAGCAGATGGAGTGGGCCGGCGGTCAGGTACGCGGGCCGCGAGTCATGCCCTTCGAGTTCCCCGCCGGCACCAAGCGCTGAGTCGCACTGCCGCCTCGCTTCGCCCAACAGGGCCGTGACGGCAGCTAGCTGTACTTGGCGAGACGATCGGCGCGGTTCGCGCGAGACATCGCCTTTCGGGCGTCGAGGTCGGCGTCGCGCTTGGCGATGTCTTGGCGACGATCGTGCTGCTTCTTGCCACGGGCAAGGCCCATCGAGATCTTGGCTCGTCCGTCCTTGAAGTAGAGGGCGAGCGGAATAATCGCAAGACCCTCTCGGTCGACTCGGCTCGACCAGTTTTCGAGCTGGTGTCGGTGGGCCAGCAGCTTGCGGCGTCGGTCGTTGTCGTGGGCAAATGCCGTGCCCGAGTGGGAGTAGGCCGAGATGTTGAGGCCGACGAGCCACAACTCCCGCTGAAAGAACACGGCATAGGCGTCCTGCAGCTGCACCTTGCTTTCCCGTAGCGACTTCACCTCGCTGCCCTTGAGCATGATGCCGAACTCGATTTCGTCGAGAATGTCGAAGTCGCGGCGCGCGACACGGTTGGTGGCGACGGCGGTCGCCCCTGCCGGGATATCACGCTTCTTTTGCGACTTGGCCATGCGATCACGGTACCGGCACGGGCTGTCAGCGAGCGGTGCGTTTCTGTAGTTCGAGGAGCTGTTTGCGCACCATGATCCCGTCGCCAGGACCAAGCCCGAAGCGCTCGACGACCCGGCCTCCGGGAAAGCGGAGCCGTGCCCGCACCCGGCTGACGAGGCGGGTTCCCTCGCCGTCGGCTCGCAGCTCGAATGCAAGCGTGAAGTCGAGCAGGTTGCGTTGAATGGCAAGCACGAACGCTTCTCCGGGGCGAGCGATCACAGCGGTGAATGCGATCGGACCACCGGGGACAGATTCGCCTTCGACCACTTGCCACGCCGGGACGATTTCGGCGGCGCTCTTGCGGCCAAGGTTGTCGAGCAAGTCGTAGCTGTACCAGCCGGCCTTTCCGAAGCCCATCTGGGCAAGCCACGGGTATACCTCGGCGGGGCGAGCATCACAGTCGATGGAGCGCGTGGCCACGAGTGTTGCGTCGGGGATCAATTCGTCTCCGACGACNGGTTCCGTGATCTCTGCCTGGGTGGCGCCCCACGTCTCGAACAACATGAGNCGACGGTACCTGTGGCGGTAGCGTCACTTCGTGTCGGAGATCCCCGAAACCGTGCGGGCCGAGATGCTCGCTCATGCGAAGGCGTGTCTGCCGAATGAGGCGTGCGGCTATCTCGCCGGCGACGCTGTGACCGGGCGGGTTCAACGTTTCCTGCCGATCACGAACGCCGCTGGGTCGCCCACTCGTTTCGTGTTCGAACCACATGAACAGCTCGCAGCTGAGCAGGCGATCGATGCGGCAGGGGAGCAGGTGATCGGCATCGCCCACTCACACCCGACCGGTGAATCCACGCCATCGGCCGTCGACGTCGCCGACGCAGGGCGCTTTGACCCGTTNGGGATACTCCTCCACGTCGTGATCGCCCCGACGGCGGGCGAGATCCGATCGCATCGGATCATCAACGGTGAGGTTGTTTCCGTCTAGCCCAGGATCGTTCGCTCCATCTCGGGTCGAGCGTCCATGCGTTCAGGGGCACAAATTCACACGGANAGCGGTCGTNCAGCCACGCCGCGTNGTGAATCACCAAAAGTAACTGAACGTTACGAAAGGGAGCTAGAGTNCATTNTCATGTCTGACGAAATCACGTGGCTTTCGACTGCGGCAGCTGCGGACCGGCTCGGAATCACGCCCCGCACGCTCTACCGCTTCATTGATGAGGGGCAGTTGGCGGCCTACAAGTTCGGCCGGGTGATCCGCCTCAAGCAGCTCGACGTTGACGCCTACATCGAGTCGTGCCGCGTCGAGCCCGGCTCGATGAGTCACCTCTATCCCGAAACCGCTGGCAGCGGGGAGTGACTGCGAGCCATCGGGGGCGCAGCTCAGAGCGCAGGTTCACTCGATGCCAGAGACCGTGCGGCTGGGTTGCCAGCATCGCAGTTGGTCAGACGCCGAGCCAGGTCAGCTCAGCCTGAACCGCTCGACCAGTTCCGTGTTGAGTTCGACACCGAGCCCCGGCGTCGTCGGTGCGGCGGTCCACCCGTCGGCGATCTTCGGCATCGCCGGACTCACGAGTTCTCGCCGCAGGATCGAAGTGACTGGTTCGAGAGTGCGGAATTCGATGAGCGGCACCTGCATGCTCGCCACCTGCATGTGAATGTTGGCGAAGTCAGAGATCGCCGACGCATAGCTGTGAGGCATCAGCATCGCCCCGGCGAGCTCACACATCTCTGAAATGCGTGTGACTTCGGTGAAACCGCCGGCTCGACTTACGCCACAGTGCAACAGCGGCACCTTTGCCGTCTCCAACCACTCGCGGGCCTCATATCGGCCCGTCGCAAACTCGGCGGCGCCGATCAGCAACGGCGAACGAGCTGCGAGTTGGCGATAGCCCTCAATGTCGTCGTGGCGCAGCGGTGCCTCGGCAAAGAAGATGCGGTGCTCGTCGAGTCGGTTGAGGACCCACAGCGCTTCTTGCCAGTGGGTCCACCGGTACCCCGGATCAATGCCGAGGGTGATGTCATCACCCACGAGTTCACGCATCGCGCCGAGCAGATCGACAACCTGCCGGTCGGGCATTTCCGTGAAGCCGACGAAGGGCACCTTCATGGCGGTGAAGCCCTGACTGCGAGCGATCTCGACCATGTCCGACATCATCGCCATGATCTCGGCGGTGGGCTTGCCTCGCGTGTCGCCTGGGTAGACCGTCACACACGGGCGGGCTCCCTGCTGACGGGCACCGCCGAGGAGTTGCCAGATCGGCTTGCCCAATTGCTTGCCAGCGAGGTCGTGCAGGGCAATGTCGACCGCCGACATCGCGTTGATCATCAGGCCGCGGCGGCCGTGATAGAAGCTCGAGTGGTAGATCGTGTCGTAGATCGCCCGGGCCTCGATTGGGTCTTTTCCGATCACGTGCTCGCGGATGCCGTTGGCCCAGAAGTGCTCGGTGGGGAACTCGAGCAACGCCTTCAGCACACTCGGCGCGCACGAGCACTCGCCGATACCAGTGCGACCGTCCTCGTCGGTGACGATCACCAAGAGCATGTCCTCGGTGTCGGTGTCGGTGAAGGCATTGCCTTCCGCCGGCACCGAAACGACGATTGCTTCGAGATCAACCACGGAACCCATGGCCGCCGACCGTAGCAGCGGCTGGACGAGCGTCCAGCCCCCGTCATGCCGGCCCCGTCAGCAGCGGTGTCGCGAGTTTTGGCCGTCACGACGTACGTGTGCTGCCATGGCTCCTGTGAATGAGCAGCCGCGGGAGACCGCAACCGATCTCGCCCACCCCGATTGGGTGCGCCGACTCAATCTGTTCGGCGACGCTGTCGGTGATCCCAACCGCCTGATTTCCCTGGATGCCGACGAACTGCTCGCCGTTGCCCAGCAGTCGACCGGCCTCACCGACTCGTCGAGCGACGATGACTGGGAAACCGGCTACCGGCAGTTGGTCGAACACCTTGACGCACGTGCGGGGCTCACCGTCCTCGGACGCCTCTCGGCCAGAGCCGAGATCATCCGCAACCTCCAGACCCGTCTTCGTCTCGCCGACTACTGGCGAGCACATCCCGACGTCTTCGACGAAGAGATCGTCGAACCGGTGTTCATCGTCGGACCACCGAGAACCGGCACGTCGATCCTGCTCGAGTTACTCGCCCGTGATCCGGGGCTCCGTCCCGTCGTCGCCCACGAAGCGCATTTTCCGCTCGGACCGCTCCCCGGTGTGGACCGGACTGCGTCAGAGGTTTCCGAGCCGGAACAGGAGTTCTGGGCCGACATCCACCCCGACTTCCAGGCGATGCACGAACTTCGTGCCGATCTCCCGTGCGAATGCGTCCATTTCGTCCAGCCCGAATTCCGGTCGTGGCACTGGTCGATGATGTTCGATCTCAACGACGTGCCCGGGCGCACCACCCCCGAAGCGAACCAGGCGATCTACCGCTTCCACCGGCAATTCCTGCAGACCCTGCAGCACCGCGACGGGCACCCGTCACGCTTCCTGCTCAAAACACCGGCGCACCTCGGCTTTCTTCCGGAACTCTTCGAGACGTACCCCGACGCCCTCGTCATCTTCACCCATCGAGATCCGCTCAAGTTCATCGGGTCGTCCGCCAACCTCACCGGCGTCCTGCACTGGATGCGATCCGACGATGTCGATCTGTCGATTCGGGGCCCGATCATGGCGGCGGTCTACGAGATCCTGCTCGGCGGCGCCATGCAACAACGCATCGCCGGCGCAGTCCCAGCCGAGCAGATCACTGACGTCCATTTCCGAACGCTCATGGCCGACCCGGTCGCCACGATCGAAGAGGCCTATGCCGCGCTCGGCGTGCCCTTCCACGAATCGATGCGGTCGTCGATTCCGGCGTATCTCGAGTCCAAACCCAAAGGAAAGTTCGGCATTCATCGCTACGACCCCGCTCGCCTCGGCCTCGACGAGTCGAGCCTTCGAGCGCAGTTCTCCGCCTACATCGAGCACTACGGCGTCGAACTGGAGCACACATGAGTGATCGTCCTGCCGCAGCGGCCGTCTTTGACGACCTGATCACTGCGCTCACCGAGATCAGGGACGGCTATGTGCTCGATGAGCAGCGCTGGACTGACCCGACCGAAATCGCCGAAGCCTTCCGTTACGTCGGCCAAGTGTTGTCGGCCTCGTCAGAGCTGTTCTGGGAGGGCGACCCCGACCATCCGCGTTTTGCGTCCATCGTCTCGCCCGCCCGCAAACTGCAGGGCGACAATCCGGATGCGATCTACCACTTCGCCCGGGTTCGCGGCGACCGTACGTACCGCGTGCGCGGCCGGATCCGCGAGCAGTGCTACGCCTCGTTCACGGTGCACGGGCAGGCAGCGGACGGCGGGATGGCCGGCCCACTCCTCGGCGACCGAAATGATCGCGACTTCACCATCGCCGATGATGGCTCGTACGAGATCATCTTCAGCGCAACGCCCCATGATGGCGACTGGGTCGAGCTGCACCCCGACGCGCATTCGATCGTCGTCCGGACGTACTACGAACTGACGACCTCTGCGCAGAACGATGCATCGATCCATGTCGACCTCGATATCCGGGCCGACGATCAAGCGCCGCCACCACCGCTCGACGACGCGACGATCGCCGCCCGTATGGCGGAAGGCGTCGCTTTCCTTCGCCAGGCAACGCTGGGGCAGGGCGTACCGTCGGACGAACCGTCGCCCGTGCCGTTCGTGTCGAACACCCCAAACGATGTCGCCACCCCGTTCAGCTTCCGTGATTCCGGCCTGCCGGTGCCGGGAGCAGCCGACATCTTCTATTCGATGGGCCGCTGGGACCTCCGAGACGACGAAGCGCTGATCATGACCGGCACGCTGCCGGCGGGCCCGTTCGCCAACGTGATGCTCTGGAACGTCCACATGCAGACCCTCGACTATCGAAATCTGCCGACGGCGCTCAACAAGGCGCAGATCGAGTATGAACCAGACGGCTCCTACCGGATCATCATCAGCCATCGGGATCCAGGGCTGCCGAACTGGCTCTGCACCGATGGGCATCAGCGGGGTTCGATCTTCTGGCGCTTTCTTCTGCCCGAGACCGACCCTCCGAAGCCCGAGTGCACGGTCGTACGTCTGTCCGAGTTGGGCTGAGAAGCGCTTTTCTTGAGCCGGTCGGCCTGCGATCGGGTTACAGCAGGCCTCCCTGACGATCGCTGTTCTGGTTGCGCGAGAAGCGCAACCCTGAGTCGCATTTCGTCCGTTTCCCTCAACGCACCGGTGCCACCGCCGATAGGCACCCATGAGATTTTTTGCAGTGAAGCGTGGCGTTGTTCGCGTCGGTGTTGCTTTGGCGGTGGCTGTGAGCGGCGTTGCGATTGCGTCGGCCGCGCCTCGATTTGGAGTTGAGTCACGGCTGCTGCCCGTCGAGATCGCGACGGCAGTGACCGAACCGGAGAGCGGAGCATCGGCGACTTCTCCGGATCTGGCCGCGTCGTTTGTTGCGATCCCGCACGTCGACGGAGTAGCAGCACTCCTTGCTGCGCTGGAGACGCCGGTTTCGGTCTTACCTGATGTTGTTGACGTGCCTGAAGCAGCCAGCGTCAGTTCGACGCAGCCGGTTGAGACACCTGTCGTTGCTGCGCCCGCCCCGGCGGTTGCTGAACCCGAACCCGAACCCGAACCTGAATCGGAACCCGAGCTGATCGTTTCGCCGACGTACGTGTCGACGTTGGTCGCCACGATCGTTCCCGACGTGACCTTGTTGGCGCCGGTGACTGAGCCGGGCGGCACCGAGCTTGTTGCGTATGACCCGACGACGGCGTGGGGGATCACGAACCCGACCTATTTCGGGAGTCCGTTGAAGCTTCGGGTGGTGCAGCGCTCTGATGATGGCGAGTGGCTGCGGGTGCAGTTGCCGGTTCGTCCGAACCGCACGACCGGCTGGATCCCGACGTCACAGGCGACGTTGTCGTCAACGTCGATGTCGGTCCGGGTGGACCTCACGACGAAAACGATGCATGTGTGGGACGGGTCAACGTTGGTGCTCGAAACCCAGACGACGATCGGTGCGCCGGGAACCCCGACCCCGCTCGGCACGTTCTTCGTCAATGACCATGTCGCTGGAAGCGGATCATACGGACCGCACATTCTGAGCTTGTCGGCGTACTCCGAATCGCTTGAGACGTTCAACGGCGGTGTACCTGTTATCGCAATCCACGGAACGAACCGCCCCGACCTCATCGACGGCGCGCATTCGAACGGATGCGTTCGCGTCACCAATGACATCGTCACCCAACTCAAGGGCATGTTGCCGGTAGGAACGCCGGTGCAGATCGTT
>NZNH01000028.1 GCA_002694825.1 Acidimicrobiaceae bacterium
CGACACCGACTACACCGGCGAGGCAAAACTCGGTGAGGGCTACACGGTCGGCATGTTGGAGCAGGAACCCGAGCTCGATCCGACCAAGACCGTCCTCGAAAACGTGATGGACGGTGCCGGCGATGCGGCGGCAATGCTTGCCGAGTACGACAAGGTGCTCGCCGCCTGGAGCGATCCCGACGCTGACTACGAGAAACTCGGTGCCAAACAGGCCGACCTCGAAGCCAAGATCGAAGCCGCCGGTGCCTGGGATCTCCAACGCACGGTCGAGATCGCGATGGACGCCCTCCGCACACCACCCGGCGACTGGGGCGTTGAGAACCTTTCCGGCGGCGAGGTTCGACGTGTCGCCATGGCCCGTCTCCTCCTCGCCAAGCCCGACCTCCTCCTCCTCGACGAGCCCACCAACCATCTCGACGCCGAGTCGGTCGCCTGGCTGGAGCGCACGCTCCAGGACTACGCCGGCACCGTCGTTGCAGTGACCCACGATCGGTACTTCCTCGACAACGTGGCAGGCTGGATCCTCGAGCTCGACCACGGCCGCGGTTACCCCTTCGAAGGCAACTACTCGGGCTTCCTCGAGCAGAAGGAAGCGCGCATCGCGCAGGAGAAGCGCGACGACGACAAGCGAAACCGCACGCTCAAGCGCGAACTCGAGTGGGTGCGCATGGCGCCGAAGGCTCGCCAGTCGAAAGGCAAGGCCCGCTTGGCCGCCTACGACAAGCTGCTCGAGGAATCCAAGGCCGCCGAAGGACGCGCAGAAGAGCTTTCGATCGTCATCCCCGCCAACAAGCGACTGGGCGACGTCGTCATCGAAGCCAGCAACATCTCGAAGGCCTTCGGCGACAAGCTCCTCATCGACGATTTCTCGTTCACCCTGCCGCCCGCCGGCATCGTCGGCGTGATCGGTGCCAACGGTGCCGGCAAGTCGACGCTGTTCAAAATGCTGATCGACGAGTACGAGGACACCAACGATCCGGTTGCCGCCCCCGACTCGGGCACGATCCGGCTCGGCAGCACGGTGCAGCTCGGATACGTCGACCAGAACCGAACGCTCGATCCCGAGAAGACGGTGTACGACGAAATCACCGGCGGTGTCGACCATCTCGAGGTCGGCGGCCGGGAGATGCACGGCCGCTCGTACGTGGCGTCGTTCAACTTCAAGGGCCCCGATCAGCAGAAGCTGGTGAGCAACCTCTCCGGCGGGGAGCGCAACCGTGTGCACCTGGCCAAGGTGCTGAAGGAAGGTGCGAATGTGCTCCTTCTCGACGAGCCGACGAACGACCTCGACATCGACACGCTGCGGGCACTGGAGGATGCCATCGAGGCCTACGCCGGCTGCGCCGTGATCGTGTCCCACGATCGTTGGTTCCTCGACCGTGTCGCCACCCACATCGTCGCCTTCGAGGGCGAGTCGCAGGTGCGCTGGTTCGAAGGCAACTTCACCGACTACGCCGAGTACCGCAAGCGTGAGCACGGTGTCGACGCCATGCGTCCGCATCGCATCAAGTACAAGCCCGTCACTCGCGGCTGACTGCGAGTCGTCCCCCGCTGAGAGGGTGTGACGACGACACGGCAGCCGTGCTCCCCCAGACCGGCCGTGTAGTCTCCGCCGCGTGTCCCTCGACGATCATCAGCTCGCCGCCCAGCTCGCCACCGAAGCAGGCGACCTCCTCCTCGAACTCCGCGCTCGTCTCAGCGCCGAGGACGCGCCACCGGCGGTGCTCAAGACCGAGGGCGACCGTCAGGCTCACGATCTGCTGATGCGTCGGCTCGCCGAGGAGCGCCCCGATGACGCCGTGCTCAGCGAGGAAGGCAAGGACGACCTCGCCCGTCTCGACGCCGACCGCATCTGGATCGTCGATCCGCTCGACGGCACTCGTGAATACAGCGAGGTGCCCCGCACCGACTGGGCCGTGCACGTGGCCCTCGTCGCCGACGAGACTCCGATCGCCGGAGCCGTCGCGCTGCCGGGCCTCGGCCTCACCCTGCACACCGGCGAGCCCACCGCGCTCCCCGCTGAGGGCAACACCCCACCCCGCATGATCGTCAGCCGCAGCCGACCGCCGGCCGCCGCGCTGCACGTTGCCGAGGCGCTCGGCGCCGATCTCGTCGAGATGGGTTCGGCCGGTGCCAAGACGATGGCCGTCATCCGCGGCGAATGCGAGATCTACGCCCACAGCGGCGGCCAGTACGAGTGGGATTCCTGCGCCCCCGTCGCCGTGGCGGCGGCCGCCGGTTGCCACGTCAGCCGCATCGACGGCAGCAAACTCCGCTACAACCAGCGCGACGTCTATCTGCCCGACCTGCTGGTGTGCCGCCCCGAGCTTGCCGACGCCGCTCTGGCGGCCCTCGCCAGCTTCGCGGGCTGAACCTTCCGGGTCTCGTGGGCTGAACCGCTCGGCTAGAGCTCGAGTGAATAGGTGAAGAACCCTTCGACCCGCTCGTAGCCGAGCTTCTCGTAGAGGTGCTGACCGGGCGCGTTGTCGTGTGCGGTCTCGAGATCGACCCGCTTCGCCCCGTCGGCGATCGCTGCGTCCCGAGCCGCGTCCATCAGCCGGGCGCCAACGCCGGCGTCGCGATGGCTCTCGTCGACGTAGAGGTCGTAGAGCACGTGGCGTTTGATCGCGTCGACAGAACAGAACGTCGGATAGCTCTGGACGAACCCGATCGCCTCGCCGTCGATCGTCGCGACGTGGATGAACGACTCGCCCCGTTCGATCCGCTCCCGGATGTACGAGGTCGCCAGATCGAGGTCGGGATCGCACTCATAGAAGCGCCGATACAGATCGAACAACCGGCCGACCGCTTCGATGTGGATCGACGTGGCTTGCTCGATCTCGATCATCGCCGCACAGTAATCCGGCCCGCGTTGGCGTGCCGGTGACGCCGTTCCACACTGGGGACATGTCCGGTTCCCCCACCGACCTCGAATTCGGCGTGTTCAGTGACACGCCGCCGTGGGATCTCGATCCCGCCACCACCGCCTGGGGTGGCGACGTCACCGCACTGCGTGCCGCTACCGCCCGGCGCCTGCCGTCGCTGATCCGGCCGCCGAAGGTGCCACCGATCCGTCGAGCGATCACCGTTGTCCGAGTCCTGGGTGGCGCGCTGATCGCCTGGTTCTTGGTCGGGCGACGCAAGGGAGGCAGCGACAGCCGGGCCGACCTCTCTCGTCGCATGCGCCATGGCGCCGAGACACTCGGTCCGACCTACATCAAGTTGGGCCAGATCATCTCCAGCGGCGAGGGCATCTTCCCCACCGAGCTGGTGCAGGAATTTGTCGCCTGCCGGGACCAAGTGCCGGCTGAGCCGTTTCACCTCGTTCGTCGAGTCGTCGAGTCCGACCTCGGAGCGTCTCTCGAATCCGTCTTTGCCACCTTCGAACGAGAGCCAATCGCAGCGGCGTCGATCGCGCAGGTCCACGGCGCGACCCTTCACGACGGCACCCCCGTCGTCGTCAAGGTGCAGCGACCGACGGTGGACGACCTCGTGCATAAGGATCTCAAGGTCATGGCGTGGTTGTCGCCGTTCCTCGTCGGCCGTATCCCGGTGGCGTCGCTCGCCAACCCGCCTGCGTTGGTCGAGGTCTTCGCCCGAACGATCAGCGAGGAACTCGATTTCCGAGTCGAAGCCGCCAACATGATCGATGTGGCGGCGGTGTTCGCCGATCTCGATCAGCGTCAGTTCGTGGTGCCTCGCCCTCACCCGGAACTCGTCACCCGTCGNGTGCTGGTGATGGAACGCCTCGACGGTTTCCGCTTCGACGACATGGAGCGTTACGAAGAGCACGGTGTCGACACCCATGCGATCGTGCGGGCCAGCATGATCGGCTTCATGGAAGGCGCCCTGATCCACGGGATCTTCCACGGCGACCTCCACGGCGGCAATCTCTACGTTCGCCCCGACGGCAAAACCGCCCTGCTTGACTTCGGCATCACGGGACGTATGAGTGAGGCCCGTCGCCTTGCGTTCGTCCGTCTCTTGATCGGGGGCATGATGAACAACCCTGTCGACCAGCTCGCCGCCATGCGGGACCTCGGCGCGCTACCCGACGACACCGACCTCGAAGCTGTCGCCCAAGATCTTGGCCTTCTCGACGAGGTCATCGACCCGACCACGATGACACCCGATCAGCTCACCGAGGAGCTGCAGCGGGTCGTGAAGGCACTCCTGGGCTACGGCGCCCGAATGCCCAAAGAGCTCATGCTCTTCGTGAAGAACCTGGTCTTCCTGGACGGCGCCATTGCCCGCCTNGCCCCCGATCTCGATCTTTTCGCNGANATCGCNCANGTCGCGACGTACTTCGCCACGACCCACGGTGCTCGCCTCGCCGCNGAGGTCGGTATGGATCCGGAGGAGTACGCCTTCGACCCCGACGGCATGAAGGCTGCGTTCGGTGTCGATGGCAGCGTCGAGAAGATGACGTATCGAGAGCTTCAGGAGCGTCGCGAGACCATTCGCAAACGTCTCCAGGAGCGCGTCTGAAACCATCGATTTCCACAGGAGTGGTGCCGCGCGCCGACCGTTGTGCGCGCCTACGGTCGCCTGTGTGCGTCTCGTGGTGGCTCAGTGCACCGTCGACTACGACGGTCGACTTCAAGCTCATCTCCCGTCCGCCGTCCGGTTGGTGATGGTGAAGGCCGACGGCTGTGTCGCAGTCCACGCCGATGGCGGTGCCTACAAGCCGCTCAACTGGATGAACGCACCCAACCGTCTCACCATGGATGACGAGGCCGGCGTGTGGACGGTCACCAGCCCCAAGGGTGAAGTGCTCACGATTACCTTTGAGGACGTCTTGAGCGATGTCGCCCACGAGATGGGGATCGACCCGGGTCTGCAAAAAGACGGCGTCGAGGCGCACTTGCAGCAACTGCTCGCTGACGACCCGACCTCGATCCAGGACGGCCTCAAGCTCGTACGCCGCGAGTACCCGACCGACATCGGCCCGGTCGACTTGATGTGTCGCGACGCCGAGGGCATCGCCGTGGCTGTCGAGGTCAAGCGGCGCGGAGAGATCGACGGTGTCGAGCAGCTCACGCGCTATCTCGAATTCCTCAACCGGGATCCACTCCTACGGCCGGTCCGGGGGGTGTTTGTCGCCCAAGAGATCAAGCCACAAGCGAAGGTGCTCGCCGCTGATCGCGACATCGACTGGGTTGAGGTCGATTACGACGAGTTGCGGGGCATCGAGTCGCCGAACCTGAAACTGTTCTAGGGGCGTGTCGCAGTAAGGTCTCCAGGCGATGCGCAACGCTCTCCTGGCCGTGGTGGCTGTCGTGGCAGCGGTTGTCGCGGGCTGGATCCTCGACGACAAGCTCCTTGGTGGCGACATTGCGCGAAACACCTCCATCGCAGGCGTCGACGTGGGTCGTCTCAACATCGACGAGGCTGCCGAACTGCTCACCGACGGGCGTCTCACGGACCGGCCGATCGAGTTGCGCCACGACACGAACACCCTCACCATCACCGCCGCCGAGCTCGGTGTGATGGTCGACGCCGAGTTGGCGCTCGCCGATGCAGCAGAGCAGCCGGACCTCATTGCACAGCCGATCCGGTGGATCGGTTCACTCTTCAGGAACCGCTCGTTTGACGTCCGCTACACGGTCGACGTCGACGTGCTGGGCGAGGTCGTCGCGGGCAGCGACTCGTTCTTCGATCTCGACTTCGGTCTTCCTCAACTCGAACTCGTCAACGGTCGCTTCGTCGAAGCTGATGTCGCCTCATTGCCCATCGTCGACACCGACGAACTCCGCAATCTCGTTCTTGACGCAGCGATCACCGGGGGTAACGGCACCGCCGTGATCGAGATCCCGATCATCGGCAGCGAGGCCGTCGACCGAGGGGCCGACGAGCTCATCGCCGAGGCTCATCGCCTCACCAAGAATGGCATCGCGCTGCGGGTCCCTGGGGTCATCACGCGACGACGTGTTTCACAGTCGGCGCTTCGCTCCTGGCTTGTTTTCGGCGGGACAATCGACGAACCCACGATCTCGCTTGACGAGCAGCTTGCGCAGTCGACCGTCGAGACCCTCTTCATCGATTATGGCGATGCCGGTGACGAACCAACCTTCACCGTCGACCCCGCCGGCCGCGTTCGTATTGTCGGCTCCTCCCCTGGCGCAGTCTGCTGCACCCTCGACACGCCTGAGCGAATCCTGGCGGGGATGGAAGCAGGCGAGCGGCTCGTTGAACTCCGACCACGAGAGGATCCCGATGTCCGGGGCATCGAATGGGCCAAGTCGCTCGGCATCGTCGAGGTGATCGGCGAGTTCACGACCAACTACCAGCCGAACCAGACCCGGAACATCAACATCCAGCGCATCGCCGAGCTCACCCAGGGGGCGGTCATCGAGCCCGGTGGCGAGTTCTCGATCAATGACTATGTCGGCCGACGAACCCGAGAGAACGGGTTCGTCGATGCAGGGGTCATCTCCAATGGCGTGTTCACGACCTCGGTCGGTGGCGGCATCAGCCAGTACGCCACCACACTTTTCAACGCAGCCTTCTTCGCCGGCCTCGATTTCGGCGACTACCAGTCTCACTCGATCTACATCAGCCGCTATCCGTACGGCCGCGAGGCCACCGTGAACTTCCCGAACGTCGATCTCGAAATTCTCAACACCACGCCGTACGGCGTCCTGCTGTGGCCCACCACCGACGAAACATCGATCACCGTCACGCTCTACGGCACCAAATGGGTTGAGGGNGAGCAGACCGGTCAGACCGAGCGACGCCAGGGCGTCTCGTGCATACGGGTAACCACCGAGCGCACCCGCACCTATCTCGAAGACGGCCGCACCGAGATCGATACCGTCTTTGCCCGTTACCGGCCCGAGGGNGTGCGCTGTGACGGCAGCCCGAGTGACCCGGCTGANCGAACGACAACCACTACCTCCACGGTGCCACCGGCGACGACCGTCCCGTAGATTCGGGGGATGCCCCCCACGTCCTTCGATGGCGATATCGCGGTCATCGGTGCCGGCCCAGCTGGCACTGCTGCGGCCGCTCTCCTGGCCCGAGCAGGCCGCGACGTCCACCTGTTCGATCGGGCGACATTCCCTCGAGACAAGTGCTGCGGCGACGGCCTCACCACACTTGCGCTTCGCGAGTTGGAAGCACTCGGCTTCGACCCCTCGACAGTGGCGAGCTGGCAGCGGGTCGACGACGTTGTGATCCGCTCACCCCGCGGCACCGAGCGTCGCTACGCCCTGCCCGAAGGTGAGGGCTACCACGCGGCAGTTGCCACCCGTGTCGACCTCGACAACGCCATGCTCGAGATGGCCCGCACCGATGGTGCGGTCATCCACGAGGGCATGCAGCTGACGGCAATGACCACCGACGAAGACGGGGCCGACCTCGTCTTCGACAATGAAACGTTCCGGGCCAAGCACGTCATCGCCGCCGACGGCATGTGGTCGCCTGTTCGCAAGTTCCTCGGCTTGTCGATCGACGGCTACCGGGGCGAGTGGCATGCCTTCCGTCAGTACTTCGAGAACGTCAGCCCGAGGGCCGCCTCCGAACTCATCGTCTGGTTCGAAAAGGACCTGCTCCCGGGNTACGCCTGGTCGTTCCCGCTCNAGGGCAATCGGGCGAACATCGGCTTCGGGATCCAGCGANGCAGCAAGCACTACCGCGTTGGCGACATGAAGACGCTCTGGCCTGATCTTCTCGACCGTCCCCACATTCGCGAAGCACTCGGCCCTGACGCCCGGCCTGAGGGGCCCCACAAGGCCTGGCCGATCCCCGCCCGAGTCGGGCGGGTGCCGCTGACCGGACCTCGCACCATGTTCGTCGGCGACGCCGCCGCTGTCACCGACCCGATGACCGGCGAGGGCATCGGACAGGCGATCCTCACCGGCCGACTCGCTGCCGAGGCGCTGCTAGCCGATGGCGAACCTTGTGTGCAGTACCGAGACGACGTTCGGCGCGAACTTGTCGCCGACGACCGTATGGCTCGGATCCTCATCCCGCTCTTGGCCAAGCCGACCGTCGCTGGCGCTGCGCTGAAGGCCACGGGCGTCACTGCGTGGACCCGTCGCAACTTCGCACGCTGGATGTTCGAGGACTACCCGCGGGCCATGATCGCAACCCCTCGTCGCTGGCACCGCGGCATGTTCACCGGACCCGGGGCCTACCAGGACGCCGACCGGTAGCGCGTCCTCGCTCCCTCGCCCGACACCTCCCCCGCTGCGGAAGGCCGTAGCCTCACCCTGTGCCCNACGCGATCGATCGACTCGACGACGCTCTTGACGATGCCTGGGAGGCCCTGCGAGGCAACCCGGTGATCGACCGGATCTTCTACACCGCCTCAGAGGCGGCCGACTTCTCGGTGCTCTGGCACACGCTCGGCGTCGCTCAGGCAATCGCAAAGAACGACCCCAAGATCGCCATCGCCCTCAGCGCCGCACTCGGGGTGGAGTCGGCGCTGATCAACGGGCCGGTGAAGTCGATGTTCAAGCGGAGCCGACCGGTGCAGGACGCGCCTCGCCCCTACAACCTGCGGCAGCCGAAGACGTCGAGTTTCCCTTCCGGTCACGCCTCGGCGGCGGTGGTTGCTGCCGCCATGTTGAGCCGGAACGGTGGTGGTGCAGCGTGGTACGCGCTGGCCGGCCTTGTCGCGACCAGCCGCATCCATGTTCGCATCCACCACGCCTCCGACGTTGCGGGAGGCCTCGCAGCGGGCGCGTTGCTCGGAACGGTGGCGCGCCGGGTCGCCGACGCGCTGACCTAAACGGTTTGGTTCACCCCATCGGGGCCGGCTCGACCTGCGCTGCAGCAAGCAGCATGCGGAGATCCAGAAGCAGGTCGGCCACCTCGGCCGCCGACACAAGCTCACGTCCCTGAAGATCCTTCAGGTTGCTGTCGATCAACTCGACAGCATCGGCCACCGAAACCACGTCGGTCGTTTCCATCATGGGCGCACCCTAGACCACGCCTCTGACACGCGATCGCCGAGTTCCTGTGGAAAACCTTCGAGCGACCCAAAGGGCCTACGATCGGCACCATGCAGATTCAGGGAGCAGTCGTCGTTGTCACCGGAGCCGCAAGCGGTATCGGTCGAGCCATGGCTCGGCGCTTCGCCGCCGACGGCGCGTCGATCGTGTACGTCGCTGATCTCGACGGCGCTGGCGCCGCCGCAGTCGCAGAGGAGATCGGTGGCGTCGGCGTGGGCATCGATGTCACCGACGAGGCTGCGATCGTCGCCCTCATCGAGCAAGTCGAACGCGACCACGGCCCGATCGACCTCTGGGCGGGCAATGCCGGCATCGGGGCGAACGGTGGGGTCGAACTTGGCGACGACGAGTGGAACGCAAACTGGAACGTCAACGTGCTCGCTCACGTGAAGGCCTGCCGTCATCTCGTCCCCCGTTGGACCCAACGAGGCTCCGGCCACCTCCTCATCACCGCATCCGCAGCCGGGCTGCTCACCAACCTGGGTACCGCCCCGTACGCCGTGACGAAACACGGTGCGGTCGCGCTCGCTGAATGGATCGCAATCACGCACGGCGATGCAGGCGTCGGCGTCTCGTGCCTGTGCCCGCAGGGAGTTCGCACGCCAATGACCGAAGCGGACGGCGAACTGGCGGTCGAGGTCGTGAAGGCCATGGGAATGATCGAACCCGAGGAGGTCGCCGAGGCCGTGTCCGCAGGCCTGGCCAACGACGACTTCCTGATACTCCCCCACCCCGAAGTCGCGCGCTACGAGCTCAACCGGGCTGGCGATCGGGGTCGCTGGCTCGCCGGGATGCGCAAGCTCCAAGCGACGCTGCCGGGCTCGTGAGTCGGTGAGCCTGGACCCGATCACCGCGTCGATCTATCGACGCACGGCCGTCGACTGGCGCGACGCCAGAGTCGGAACATCGCTCGCCCCGGCCGAACGGCTCGCTGCGGCGTTCGACGACATTCCGGCGGCACCGGTGCTCGACGTCGGCTGTGGTCCAGGGCTCTTGATCCCCGGGTTGCCCGGCACCGTGATCGGACTCGACCCGGTCGCCGAGATGCTCCAACTCCTTCCCGACCACGCCCCCGGGGCCGTTCCCGTGCGGGCAGCCGCTGATGGTCTTCCGTTCGCCACCGAATCGATCGCCGGTGCGCTCGGCATCAAGGTCTATGTTCACGTCGACCGCCCTCTCCTACCGATGGCCCTCGCCGAACTACACCGAGTCGTCAAGGTCGGCGGGCCGATCGAACTCCAGTTCTTCGCCGGCGATCAGGATCTCACCCCGCTTGAG
>NZNH01000029.1 GCA_002694825.1 Acidimicrobiaceae bacterium
CTATGGCGGGTGGGTCGCCTCGTACCGGGTGAAGAACTGGGAGCGCGGTCGGCCCGACAACCGCCGCACCACCCTGAAGAACGCCAAGCGTCGCGCCGGCGACTTCCGCGCCGGCGTTTACATGCAGACCCTGCTGCGCGAACCGGGTGCTGGCGTCATGCACGCCATGATCTACTTCGGCTTCTTGATTCTGCTCGGTGTCACCACCGTGCTCGAGGTCAACCACCAGCTGCCGACCGACCTGAAGTTCCTGCATGGCAACGTGTATCGCGCCTACGCCTTCATCGGAGATAGCGCCGGCCTGATCTTCACGATCGGCATCGTGTGGGCGATCATCCGCCGTTACGGCCCGTTCAACTGGCGCCCGTACCGCATCCGCATCAAGAGCAAACCCGAACACGCCGTCATTCTCGGCACGTTCCTCGCCATTTCGATCACCGGCTACGGCGCCGAGATGTTCCGCATCGCCCTCGAAGGCATGCCCGAATACGAGCGCTGGAGCTTCATCGGTTACCCGCTCGCCACGCTGGTCGAGAACAACACGAGCCTGGCTGGCTGGCACCAGTTCTGGTGGATCGCCCACGTCATCAGCTTCATCGCCTTCCTCGTCATCCTCCCGACGACGATGCTTCGCCACATGTTCACGTCGCCGCTGAACATGTACCTGAAGGACCGCGATCGCCCGAAGGGCGCAATGAAGCCGATGCCGAACCTCGTCGAGGGCGACACCGAGCTCGAAACCTTCGGCGCCAGCGTCATCGAGGACTTCACCTGGAAGCAGCTGCTCGACACCGACGCCTGCACGATGTGCGGTCGCTGCACCTCCGTGTGCCCGGCCCACGCCACCGGCAAGCCGCTCGACCCGCGCGAGATCGTGCTCAAGACCGGCGAGGTCATGGCCCGCACCGGTGATCCGGCCGTCTCGCCGCCGATCGGTGTCGACAGCGAGATCACCGTTCCCGCCAACTGGATGTTCGACCGTGTCAGCCAGGAAGAGCTCTGGAGCTGCACCTCCTGCAAGGCCTGTGACGAGATCTGCCCGGTCAACATCGAGATCCTCGACAAGATCCTCGACATGCGTCGCTACCTGACGCTCATGGATTCCGACTTCCCGTCCGAACTCGGCCAGGCCTACCGGTCGATGGAGAACTCTTCCAACCCGTGGGGCATGTCGCAGGGTGAGCGCGCCGACTGGACGCACGGTGTGGAGGGCATCGAGATCGTCGAGGGCGGCGATCCGCTCAAGGCCGAGTACCTCTACTGGGTCGGCTGCGCCGGCTCGTTCGACGACAAAAACAAGAAGGTCACCCAGTCGATGGCGAAGCTCATGCAGCGCGCCAACGTCGACTTCGCNATCCTCGGCCCGTCCGAGGCCTGCACCGGCGATTCCGCCCGCCGCTCCGGCAACGAGTACCTGTTCCAGATGCTCGCAACCCAGAACGTCGAGACCCTCAATTCGATGGGCGTGAAGAAGATCGTCACCCAGTGCCCGCACTGCTTCAACACGCTCGCCAACGAGTACCCCCAGCTCGGCGGCCACTACGAGGTCGTGCACCACTCGCAGTTCCTCGAGTGGCTCGTTGACCAAGGGCGCCTCGACCTCACCAACGCTGAGCTCGACGAGCGTGTCGTCTACCACGACTCCTGCTACCTCGGCCGCCACAACGACGTCTACATGGCNCCGCGCAAGGTGCTCGGGTCGCTCGGCGGGATCCAGCTCGTCGAGGCCGAGCGCAACGGCACCAAGGGCATGTGCTGCGGCGCCGGTGGTGCTCGCATGTGGATGGAGGAAGACATCGGCGACAAGGTCAACGACGTCCGGGCCAAGGAGCTGGTGGAGACCGGCGCCGACCGGGTCGCAGTCGCCTGCCCGTTCTGTTACGTGATGATGGACGACGGCGTGAAGGCTGCTGGCAAGGAAGAGGACGAAGTCCGCGTTGCCGACATCGCGATCACCGTGCTCGAGGCCATCGAGACCGGTGAGGCCAAGTCGCAGGCCGCGTCGCTTGCGTCCCAGACCGAACTCGCTTCGCTCTCGCTGCAGCGCCCGTCGGACGATGGCGGCGTCACCACCCAGGACTGATCCGCACCGCCGATAACCTCAGCGACCGTGACGGACTCGCCGACCATCCTCGTCATCGACAACTACGACTCGTTCGTCTACATCCTCGTGCAGTACCTCGGGGAGCTCGGCGCGAGTCCGGTGGTGCGACGTCACGACGAGATCGACCTCGACGGCATCCGGGCACTCGACCCCGACGGCATGCTCATCTCTCCCGGTCCCGGCAACCCCGACGACTCGGGCGTGAGCATGGACATCTTGACCAGCCTCACGACCGACACACCGATCTTCGGGGTGTGCCTCGGCATGCAGTGCATGGGTCAGGCCTTCGGTGGTGATGTGGTGCGAGCGCCGCAGGTCATGCACGGCAAGACTTCGATGATCCGTCATCGCGACGTCGGCGTGTTTCGCGGTCTCCCGAACCCGGTCGAGGCCACCCGCTATCACTCGCTGATCGTCGATCGCGCCACCCTTCCTGATGCGCTCGACATCACCGCAGAGACCGACGACGGCCTGATCATGGGCCTGCGGCACCGCGAGCGCGACATTGAGGGTGTGCAGTTCCATCCCGAGTCAGTACTGACCAGCGCCGGGCACGCACTGATCACCAACTTCATCGACCGCTGCCGCTGAGACGCCGGTCGAGCGTCGGAATCAGTCGCTGTCGGCCGTTGTGGTCGGAGAGGGCGTCGTCGTTGTCGTCGTCGTTGTCGTCGTAGTCGTCTCCGGTGCGGCTTGACCGACGGTGATGGTGACAACCAGACCGATCTCGACCTCTTCGAACGGTGCCGGATCCTGCGCCATCACACGACCATCACTCGGCGAACCGGCAGGCACCTGCTCAAAGATGACAGCCACATCGAGCAACTCATNNCGCAGGNTNTGGATCGCNGTNTCNGCGAAGAGATCCGTCACCGCCGGCACCGTCACCGTTGGCAGACCCGTCGACACCACAATCGAAACCTGCGAACCAACAGCAGCGAGCTGATCNGCGGCAGGCTCCGTACGGATCACCTTGCCCTCTTCAATCTCCTCACTCGCCTCTTCGACCTGAGAAGGATTGACAATAAAGCCCGCCTCTCGCAGCGCGTTCGTCGCNGCGATCACATCAAGACCTTCAACATCGGGCACCGGCATNACTTCNGGACCCGAAGAAACCGTGATCTCCACCGTGCTGCCAGGGGCAAGCACCGAACCCGGCGACGGACTCTGACTGATAATCGTCCCCGCGTCCTGAGGACTCGCCGCCGTGACCTCAATAACGACGTACTGGAACTCCTGCAACGTCGCAACCGCCTCCTCACGAAGACTGCCGATCACACTCGGAACCGTGTCCGCCGTGCCAGAACTCACCCGAAGCGTCACCACCGAATTGGGCTCGACCCGCTCACCCGAGGGCGGAACCTGAGCAAACACCTGGTTCACCGGCACCTCATCGTTGGTCTCAAACTCAACATCAGGCTGAGCCAACCCAGCCTCAAGCAAAAGCTCACGAGCTTCTTCCACATCAAGACCCTCAACGCTCGGCACGTCGACAACAACATCGACTGGCGTGCCCTCGTCGTCGCCCCCAAGCGAAAAGAGGAGCCAGGCAAACAAGAACCCAAGGACAAAGCCAAGCACGCCGAACAGCGCCGCAGTTCGCCAAAAACCGTCGGCAAAGCGCGGTTCAAGCTCGTAGTGGGCATCGACCACAGCAGGCCCCTGATCAGACATAGATCCGAACCCTACCGCTGTGTTGCGACCGCACAGATGCACGCTCCAAATCGAAGCGACGGCACCCCGGCATCACGGAAAGGCGGCTTCGATGACGGCTTGGGCGATCGGGGCTGCCACACGACCACCGGTCTGCTCGCTTGCGCCTTCCTGCGCCTCGACGATCACCGCGAACGCAAGGGATGGTCGCTCATTGGGCATGCCGGCATAGCCGACGATCCAGGCATGACTGTTAGGCGGAGTGGTTCCGAGCTGGGCGGTGCCCGTCTTGCCACCCACGACAACCCCGTCGGTAAGCAAGTTTCGGGCTGTGCCTTCCTCGGCGACGACGCGCATGGCGTCGCGCAGGATTGCGGCGGTCGATGCCGACATCGCAACACGCAGTGGTTCGGGCTCGACGCGGTCGAGGAGCGAACCGTCGAACGCCAAGAGTTCGGTGACGACGTGAGGGGTCATCACCACGCCATCGTTGGCGATCGCCGCAGCGACGAGTGCCATCTGNAGTGGAGTTGCGGCAACGTCGTTTTGGCCGATCGAGGTCTGGGCAAGCCGCGCCGAGTTCTCGTGAACCGGCACGGCGCCGTTGGGCAGCACCGTCTCGGCCCCTTCGACCGGTTGCTGACCGGCCGCTCGGTAGCGATCGACATCGGCAAGTTGTTCGCCGTAGTCGGTCGGAAACCGAGACTCGGCAGCGCCCGGAAGGTCGATGCCGAGATCGGCGTTGAAACCGAACGCCTCCGCAACGTCGACCATCCGCTCCGGACCGACCCACTCTGCGCCGATCTCGGAGAACGCCGTATTGCACGACACGCGCAAAAGTTCGACCAGGTCACCGCCGCAGGCCGACCCGGCAAAGTTGCGGATCGGCGCGCCGGCCGGGACCGGCTCGTACGTGGTCGCCACCGGGAAGACGGGTGTGCTCGCGCCAATCAGACCCGTCTCGACGCCAGCTGCGGCCGTGACCAGCTTGAAGGTCGAGCCGGGGAAGTAGATCTCGCGGTAACTCTTCGCGAGGAGCGGCGTATTCGGGTCGGCGACCAGGGCGTCGAAGGCGGCATTCGCGACCGAGCCGTCAGGATCGGCGAGCGGGTTCGGGTCGAAGCTGGGNAAGGTCCACAGGGCGATGATCTCGCCGGTTCGCGGGTCGAGTGCGACGACCGAGCCCTTGCGGTCGCCGAGTGCCTCCGCCGCAACCCGCTGGACATCGTCGCGGATCGACAGCGTGAGCGTGGCGGTGGAGTTGCGATCGACGAAGAGATCACCGAGCGAGGCAAAGCGCTGGTCGATCGGATCGCCGGCGAGTTCGTCGTTGTAGCTGCGTTCGAGCCCAACGGCCTCGACGTTGAGCGACTGATAGCCCGTGATGTGCGCGTAGAGCTCACCCTCGGGGTACTCCCGGCGGAAGTCGACCGACCCGTCGTACTCGACCGATCGGGCGACAAGCACGCCATCAGCGGTGATGATCGGGCCGCGCGCTCGACCAAACTCACGGATCAAGCCCCGCGTGTTGTTGACGTCGTCCTGCAGGCGTTCCGCACCGAAGAACTGGACCCGGTTGAGCTGAAGGAACAGCACCAGATACAGCACGGTGAGCACGACGCCGAGACGCCGGATCCGGAGGTTCACGCGGTGCCCTTCGCCGGACGGATCGAGACCCGCTGCTCGTGTGACATGCGGACGAGCAGTGCAAGCAGGACATAGTTGGCGACAAGCGACGAACCGCCGTAGCTGACAAAGGGCAGGGTGATACCGGTGAGTGGGACGACCCGCAGCACCCCGCCGACGATCACGAAGGTCTGCACGGCCAGGAGGGTGGTGAGGCCGAGCGCGAAGAGCTTCTCGAAGACTCGATCGGCCCGTAACGAAACCCGAAGGCCTGAGCCAATGAGGAGCAAGAACGCCATCAACACCGCCGAGGAGCCAGCGAGACCGAGTTCCTCCCCGATCGCGGCGAAGATGAAATCGGTTTCCGCGAACGGAATCCGGCCTGGTTCACCTTGACCGAGGCCGGTGCCGGTGAGCCCGCCGTCGGCGAGCGCAAACGAACCCTCGACAATCTGGAAGCCATCGCCCTTCGGATCCGCGAACGGATCGAGCCAGATATCGACGCGCTTCTGCACATGGTCGAACATNGTCCATGCTGCGAAGGCACCNCCGAAGAAGAGNACCGCNCCGACGGCNAGCACCACCCACCGTTCGGAGGCGACCCACAGCACAACGACGAAGAGGGTGAAGAAGAGCAGCGACGAGCCGAGATCGCGCTGAAAGACCATCACGCCGAGCGAACCGGCCCACGCGACACCAATCGGCGCGAGATCACGAAGTTCGAGGCGGCTGCGCAGCAGTTCCCGCGAGTCGACGAGGTAGCCAGCGAAGAACGCCGCCAGGGTGAGTTTGGCGAACTCGCCGGGCTGAAAGTTGATCGGGCCGACGCTTGCCCAGATCCGAGCACCGTTGATCTCGGTGCCGAGCCCCGGAACGAGGGGAATCATCAACAAGAGGAGCCCGCCAATCCCGAGGAGGTAGCGGTACTGCTCGATGATCCGAACTCGCGGCACGAAAAGAAGCGTGGCGACGTAACCGCCGATGCCGATCGCCGTCCAGGTCGATTGGAGTGCAGCCAGGCTGCCGTCGAGGCGAGTGATGACGACATAACCGAGCCCGTTGAGCAAGAGCGAGATCGGAAGGAAAACGGGGTCGGCCGCCGACGCAAAGTGACGGTTCGCGAGGTGGGCGACCGCACCGAGACCGAACATCCAGAGCAGGAAGGGCCCCAGGTTCGCGGGGATCGCCTCGGTCGTTCCGAAACTGGCGAGCGCGTAGGCGACGGCGACAGCGGCCCCCACCATCACCAGCAGGCCCGNCTCGACNCGCCGCGGCTTCAGCGCAAGCAGCGGAGAGACCGGATGCGTCGGTGGCGACTCGGTGGCCGTCATGATCGGCGGCGGATCACGACCCCGAGGCGTCGCTCGAGTCCCGGAGGTTCTCGAGGTACAACTCGGCGGTTTCGAGCGCGTCGAAACGCTGGCCTTCGCGGACCGCAGTGAGCGCCATCGGGGGGAGTTCGTCGACATCGATGTCGGACTCGACTTCGAGGGTCTGATCGAAGAAGAGGAAGCCGCCGTCGCGTCCCTTGAGGATGACGACGGTGCCGTTTTCGCCCTCGACGACGGTGTAACCGGAACGCCCGATTGCGGAAACTGCGATGAGCATGCCGATCATGACGGCGAGCACCGCAGCGGCGAGGAGACCGACACGCCACGTCATGGCCGGCGGCACAAACCCGCTCGGCGACTCGTCGCGAAAAGGCTCGGGAGTGGTCGGGCCAGCATCGCCGAGNACTGTGCCGGACAACGCCTTGTGGATGGCGGCGACGCGATCGTCGGAACCTTCCTCGCCAGGGTCGGCCTCGACGACATCGACCACGACAACGGTGATGTTGTCGCGGCCGCCGGCCTCGCGGGCTCGGCGCACGAGTTCGTCGGCAGCATCCTGTGGCGACGACGTGGCCTGCAGGACCTCGTGGATCTNATCGTCGTCGATTTCACCGAAGAGTCCGTCGCTGCAGAGGACGTAGCGGTCACCCACGACAGGAATCAGTTCCCAGGCGTCGACGAGGACCTTGTCGTCGATACCGAGCGCCCGAGTCACGATGTTGCGCTGCGGGTGCACGGCGGCTTCGGCTCGGGTGAGACGACCATCGCGAACGAGCGCTTCGACCAGGCTGTGGTCCTCAGTGTGCTGATGCAGGCCGGAGTCGGTCAGCCGGTAGAGCCGGCTGTCGCCGACATTGGCCACCCCGAGTCGATGAGATCCCGCTTGGTCGATGCCGGCGAGCATCACCACGGTGGTTCCCATACCCCTNANCTCNGGCTGCTCNCGNGCNCGNTCGAGAATGTCGGCGTTGGCTTCCTGAACGCTGCGGACGAGATCATCGATCGAGCTGANCGGGCCGATGCCGGCGAGGCGATCGACGGCGAGCTGGGAGGCGATCTCACCGCCGTTGTGGCCGCCCATGCCGTCGGCGACGACGAACACGGTGCCGGCGACAACGAACGTGTCCTCGTTGTGGGCTCGGACCTGGCCGACATCGGTGGCTGCGCCGGATTCGAAGGCAGTCACGCCAACTCCAGCACATGTTCGCCGACCTGGACGCGGTCACCGGGGCCGACGTTCTCGGGATGGTCGAGGACGTGNTCGTTCACCAGCGTGCCGTTGGTGGAGCCGAGATCCTCGACCATCCAACGGTCGTCATGTCGAAAGAGGCGGGCGTGGACCTTGGAGACACGAGCGTCGTCGATCACGATCGCGCAGTCGGGTGCCCGCCCGATTGTGGTCTCCGCCTGAAGTTCGAACACCTGGCCGGCGACGGTGGGTGGGGTCAGCACGATGAGTCGGGAGCCGGCCTTGCGGTCGCCGACGACGGGCGCGGCAGGTGGTGGCGAACCCTTGGTGGCGAATACGGCGGCCGGGGCCGGCACGACGACCCGGTTCTCCGCGCGCAGCTCGACCCAGACCGCCCGCAGCACCCGAAAGAAGGTGAGGTAGACGATCGCCAAGAGCCCGAGGCGCAAGAGAAAAAGGAGTTGATCCGTCAAGGTCGTGTGATCCTACTGCCGTCGCTGCGGCCGACCGGGGGCGCTCAACCGGCGCGGAACTCGAACGAGGTTGTTGCGCCCAACGAGACGATGTCGCCGTCGTCAAGGCGACGAGAGGTGATGGCGACACCATTGACGGTGGTGCCGTTGGTGGAACCGAGATCGGTGAGCAGAAAACCATCGTCGTCCGGGCAGATCTCGGCGTGTTCGCGGCTGACGTTGGTGTCGTCGAACGTGATCGTGCACTCGGGAAGCCGTCCGAAGGTGAGGCGATACTCCCCGAGCACGACTTGCTGCCCGTTGGAGAGGTGCAACACGCCGGTGGCGCCATCAGCCTCCTTCATGCGGGCGTCGATGCGCAGCTGGCCAGGTCGGACATCGGTGCTCTCGATCAAGACGACCTGAACGGGGCCCATGAAGTTCCAGCCGTCATCGCGAGCGGCCTCACGAGCGGCCTCGCAGAGTTCACGGACGAGCGACTCCTCGACATCGGCGAAGCGGGCCAGATCGGTCTCGCTGAGTTGGACCTCGAAGTGGTTGGCAACAACGGACTGCCCCTTCACACCGACAGAACGGGAATCGGCCATCTCGCGCACGAGACGGTGCCCAATTTCCACCGGTCGCACGCCGCCGCGGAAGAAACGTCCGACGGCGCCGTCGACCAACCGTTCGAGTCGTCGCTCGACTGATCGCATGCCCACGACGGCGAGGATACCCCTGACGCAATCTGCGTGGGTTGCGGTACGCTCCTCCGAGCACTTTCCGGAGTGCGCCACGCGCGAGTGGCGGAATTGGCAGACGCGCAGGCTTCAGGTGCCTGTGCCCGAAAGGGTGTGAGGGTTCAAGTCCCTCCTCGCGCACAACGCAGACGGATCCTCGGCCTTGTCACGAACCTCCGAGCCGATCTCGTCCGGCCGCTACCCTCGGCGACGATGGCCCCTGATCCTGCAACGCTGGTTTGGTACGCCTGCTACGGCTCGAATTGCGCTCGCGATCGTTTCCTCGTGTACCTCACCGGCGGGCGTGCCAAAGGCGCTGACCACGACCACGAGGGTGCCCGCAACGACGCGCCGCCGATCGCCGACGACCCCGTCGTGTTCGGCACGAACATCTGCTTCGTCGGCCACTCCGCCCGGTGGAACGGCGCGCCCGCCTTCCTCGAGCACCGCGCCGCTCCGACCGGAGCGCTCGGGCGCCGGTACCTCATCACCCTCGAGCAGTTCGCCGATGTCCACGCTCAGGAAAACCGGATTCGGCCCGGTGGTCTCGAGTTCCCCGACGACATTCTCGACCTCGCCCCCGGTCAGCAGCGGACGGTGGTCGACGGTGCCTACGGTGCGGTCGTCGCACTCGATCCGGTCGACGGCCACCCGACCTTCACCTTCACGGCGCCGACGCCGCCGGAACAGCGTCCTCCGGCGCCGCCGAGCGCGCCGTATCTCGCCACCATCCTTCACGGACTCCGAGAAATTCACGACCTCGACGACAACCTCATCGTCGAGCGGGTCGCCCACGCCCCCGGGGTTCGACCGAACTGGAGTTCGACGGCGATGCATCAGCTTCTCGACACGCCGCTGAGCGAGATCTCGTCGACATGAGTCGGTCGATCTGACCGACAGGTTGTTCGCTGTTTCGGTTACCGCCCGAAGAGCATCATCCACTGCTCTTTCGTTTCGGGACGGAACACGATGTTGCGCTCCCGGGTCGCGCCCATCGTGGCGGTGGGCTCGGGCGAGTAGGCGTGACCCGGGCACAAGACGACATCGTCGTCGACCCGTCCGAGACGGGTCGTGAGCGACTCGTACATCTGCTCGGGATCAGAGCCGGGAAGGTCGGTACGGCCGCACCCATCCAGGAACAAGGTGTCGCCGGCCACGAGTCGGCCGTCGACGAGGAAGCACTGACTCCCGGGCGTGTGGCCCGGCGTGTGGATCAGCTCGATCTCGACGTCGCCGACTCGGACGATGTCGCCGCTCTGATGCTGGACGAGGGATTCGTCGGTGACACCGGTGACCTTGCGGACGTACTCGGCCTCGTCGGCCTGAACATGGATCGGCACGTCGACGCGGTCGAGCAGGGCGGTGATGCCCTCGAGCTCGAAGCCCATCATGGAACCGCCCACGTGATCGGGGTGGTAGTGCGTGGCGAGCACACCAGAGCAGCGCATGCCGTCGGCCTCGATCGTGTCGACCAGGCCGTTGATGTCGTAGGCCGGATCGACCAAGACGGCGTCGCCGGTCTGGCGATCGCCGATCGCGTAGACGAAGTTGACCATCTGGCGGGCGACCGGGTCGTTCTGGGCGAAATCCCGACCGGACAGCAGCTGACGAAAGTAGAAGCGATCGCTCATGGGGTCATCGTAGGGCCGTGCCCCTCGACCCGAGGAACCGACGCATCGGACATCGTGTGGCGGCGGAAGAACGCGCGCAGGCCGGCCTGGTAGTCGCCGAGGTAGCTGCCGTACGCCGTGCGGAGATGTCGGGCCGGCCATCCCTCCGGTTCGAGTTCAGGGGGCAAGAGCGGATCCGTGACGAGATGCCGAAGCGCGGAGGCGGCGAGGACGAAGCCGTCGGCGAGGCGGTCGGGGGTGGTGCGTTCGGCGCCTGTCTCCTCAAGCTCGGCGATCAGGTCGACGGCCCGACCCGACCACCCGGCGAGGTCGTACAGCGACGCCAGCACGGAAGCGGGATTCTCATTCGGCGACGCCACATAGTCCTCGGTCTGGGCCGCAACGATTGCCCGAGCATTCGGCAGACGGTCCGGCGCGAGATTCGCCGGTCGCATCCACACGCCATCTCGCCGTTCCCACAATCCGAGATGGCCGGCTGCACGACGCAGCGCCGCCCGATCAGTCGACGAGCGGGCGCCTGGCGGTACGACGTGGAGCTCCCACGTTCCGTCCCACGGGTGCACGACCGGATGCAGGCCGGCCTCCTGGCGGAGGTGTCGGGCGAGAAGCTCACCGTCGAGTTCGTACCGTCCGCCCTCAAGATGGCGCAGTTCCCCCCTGTCGACCATTCGCGACAGGGCGGTTCGAGTCGTGCCGGCCTGGATCCCGAACTCGCCCGCAAAGGCGACCAACAGTCGGCCAGGAAGTCGCGGCGGGACCGTACCGAGCAGGGTCGATGCGATCACGCTCCGGGCGGAGAGGTCGGCCACGTCAGCGAGCAAGGGTGCGGAAGAACGACCAGTACCCGCGTTGGGTCATGCCGGGCACGACGTAGCCGTCTTCGACGAGGGCCCGGTGCAGCTTGTGAAGGTTGTTCATCGGGATGCCTGAGTCGACGTGATGGGCCAGGTGGAACCCGATGCCCTGAGAGAGAAAGACGTGCTTCGACAAGAAGCCCTGACGGATGTCGTGCGTGGTGAGTCGGCGATCACTCGAGCGGGTCATGCCTCCGTGCTCGGCAAGCGCCCGCAACCGGTTGAAGACTCGGAAGTAGGTACCCCAGGGAAGCAACCAGAAGAAGAGGTAGAAGAGGGGCTGACCGAGCAGGGCGAAGACCGTGAACACGAACAGCTGGCCGCTCAGGTACCGCATGGCCCGAATCCGGCGACCCGTCCTGAACAAGCCTTTGAACGCCGGCTTGAGGTTCTTGTACCCCGAGATACCGACGGTGTCGCGCACGAGCTTTCGGCGCAGCGACGCCTTCGAGATCGGATAGCGGGCGTAGAGGAGAAAGTCGGGTTCCTTCTCGCCGAACTCGTCACGATGGTGTTGCGTGTGGGCGAGCCGATACCCGTCGCTGCCATCGCCGAAAACGAGCCATCCGATCAGCTTCTCGCCGATCCAGTCGTTCCATCGCTTGTCGGAGAACAACAGCCGGTGCGCGGCCTCGTGGTTGAGGGTCAAGGCCCGCTGGAACCACGACCCCATCGCAACGAAAACGAAGGCATAGGTCGCAACCGCAGGAGCGGGTGGCCAGTCGCCGGCGAGTACGGCAAACCAGCAAAAAAGGAACGGAAGCGAGAGGGTGAACACCACGTGGAAGGCATTCGTCGCATTGGAAATACGGCGGAGCTCGGCGCGGAACTCCGGCTGGGGGCGACCATCGGGGCGCAGCCGCTCTGAGCCCGCGAACGGCGGGAGCTCCGGCAGTCGGGACGACAATCCACCAGTGAAGTGGGCGACCTTGTCGTCGTGGCTCATCTCCGGCGACAGCGTGGCCGCCATCGACTGGGGTCCGGTGGAGGAGAAACTCTCGGCCATAGCGTGATGTTACACACGGTGCGACATGCATGACAGTTCGTGTAACGGTAGGGGTCCCAGTATCGGCCTTGGGAGCGTCACCGCCGCGGTTCGCAAGCACACCACAGCGCCTGCGCGTTTTTGGCCAAACGCTATGCCGTCGTATAGCGTCGTCCGCGGATGTAAGCGTTTACACCCGCGTGGTCCGTGGGGCCACAGCGTCATTACCCGGAGGGGAACCAATGAAAAGCACCTTGCTGAAGCTGCTCGTTGCGTTGTTCACCCTGTCGCTCGTCGCTGCCGCCTGTGGCTCCGACGACGACACGGCTGACAGCGGCGACAGCGACGCTCTTGCTGAGGCCGAGGCCGCGCTCGCCGCTGCCGAAGACGCCATCGAAGCTGCGGAGGCCGAGGCCGCGGAAGCACAGGCCGCCGCCGAGGCTGCCGCGTCGGATGGTGGGGACACCAACCCGCTTGCGGGCACCGCTGTCCGCATCACCGGGCCGGTCCGCTCGCCAGCTGAAGTCGCCGGCCTGATGGGCGCACTCGACGCCTTTGCTGAAGCAAACGACATGACCATCTTCTACGTCGGTTCTGCCGACTGGGAGTCCGAGATCAACGTGCAGATCGAAGCCGGCACCCCGCCGGACATCTCGATCTTCCCGCAGCCCGGCAAGCTCGCCGACTTCGCTCGCGACGGCTTCCTTGTGCCGCTGCCCGACGATGTCACCGCAGCGGTCAGCGAGAACTGGTCCGCCGGCGCCATGGGCTTCGGCAACGTCGACGGTACCCAGTACGGCGTGCCCGACAAGACCGACCTCAAGTCGCTCGTTTGGTACCAGCCGGCGCGCTTCGAAGCCAACGGCTACAAGGTCCCCACCACGCTCGATGAGCTGTTCGGCCTCGCCGAGACCATGATCGCCGACGGCAACACGCCGTTCTGCATCGGCATCGAGTCGGGTACCGCCACCGGTTGGACCTTCACCGACTGGGTTGAGGACATGATGCTTCGCCGTCACAGCGGCGAGACCTACGACGCCTGGACCACGGGCGAACTCCCCTTCGCCAGCGACGAAGTCTCGGGCGTCATGCAGGAAGTCCTCGACGTCTGGAACACCCCGGGCATGGTCTACGCGCAGGGTGGCACCATCGCCTCAACCTCGTTCCGCGACAACGGCGAGCCGCTTGTCAACGGTGACTGCATGATGCACCGCCAGGCCTCCTTCTTCTCGTCCTTCTTCCCCGACGGCACCCCCGTCCAGGACGGCTCTGAGGGCGCAATTGACGTCTTCGGGTTCCCGCTCGGCGACACCGATCCTCCGATCGTGCTCACCTCGGGCACTTTGGTCGGCGCGTTCAACGAGCGTCCTGAGGTCATGGCCGTGATGGAATACTTCGGTTCACCCGAGTTCGCCAACCTTCGTCAGTCGGCGCAGCGGGAGGCCAAGGGTGGTGGCGACGTCCTCTCGGGCTTCAACACCGCCAACCTGAACGTCGACCGTTCGCTGTGGTCCCCGCTGGCTCAGAGCTTCCTTGAGGTCATGGCGAACAACGACGTGCGCTTCGACGGCTCGGACCTCATGCCGGCCGACGTCGGCGCCGGCTCGTTCTGGACCGAGGGCACGGCGCTCGTCAACGGTGAGAAGACCGTTGCCGAGGCGGCCGCCGCCATCGACGCCACCTGGCCGGAGTGATCCGTTGCGACCCATGAGGTCGCAACTGGTGGGCAACGCCCACATATGCAAATCTGAATGATGTGCAGTTGGGGGCGGTGGTCGATGCGGCCGCCGCCCCCAGCACCTTTTGAACGACAGTGAGGGGATCGGACATGACGGCAGTTGCCGAAGAGTCGGCGACCGACGATCACAGCGACGGCACAGGCCGTCGATTCTCGCTCAACGGGGGTGTGCGCGGCGTCGTTCTGACATCGCTGCTGCTGCTTCTGCTCTACGCCTCCGCACAGAGCGACCAACTCGGCCGCCTGTATTCGATCTCATGGAAGATCGTCCTCGTGGTCGGTCTCAGCGCCGCCGTCTTTGTTGGCGCCAACCTTCTGATCTCGCAGGGCCGTCGGAACTGGGCCCGGTACCGTGCGCTCGCCGGCGGTCTGCTCGGCGCTGCAGGTTTCGGGCTGCTGCGAGGCAACCGTTCCGTCTCGACGCTCGTCGCCGACAGCGAGTTCATCTTCACCCGCGACGAGGGCGAGCCCTTCGTCGTCGTTGACCCGGCACAGATCGACGCCATCAGCAAGGTCGCCGAACTCCGCTCGGGTCTCGCCGAGTACGCCACCGGCGGCTTTGCGAGTCTCGGCACATTCGAGTGGCCGCTCGTCGGACTCGTGCTCGGTCTCGTGGCTGGCTACGCAACCGGTCACACCAACCGAATCATCCGTCTCGCCGTGCCGACCGCCATCGGCGCCTTCGCCGGCTGGCTCATCGGCACCAGCCTGTTGTTCCGCAATCGACCCGACGCGTCGATCGTCGAAATCGTGCTCTTTGCGATCATGGGCGCCGCCGTCCTTGCGGGAATCTCCTTGCTCTTCGGGAAACGCCACGTGCTCGTCGAACGCGCGCTGTTCGGCGCAGCGATCGGGGCCACCATCGGCGGCTGGTTGCTGCCCGACCTCGGCTCCGGCTCTGGTTCCACGGCGATCATCGCCGCCGCCATCCCACTTGCGCTGCTCGGTCTCCGATTCGGCTGGCCGAGCGACCGCGACGCGAATGGGCTCGCCTCGTTCGACCGGCGGTCCCGTGCGGTGATCTTCCTCGCCCCTGCGCTCACCTTCCTATCGATCAACCTGGTGGTGCCGGCGGTCCGCACCATCCTCACCTCCTTCCTCGACCGAGACAGTGAGGAGTTCGTCGGGCTCGACAACTACGAGCACCTCGTCACCTCCGAGACCTTCCTCGACTGGCGGTCCTGGAGCGGCGACGACGGCACCTGGAACATCCTGACGAGCCGACTCACCTGGTTTGGTCTGTTCCTGATCGTTGCCGGCTTCGGCATCGCCTACTCGATCAACTGGACTCGCAACCGCACGTCGGGCCTCGACCACTCCCCGACCTCTCGGGCCACGATGGCGGTCGGCTTCTTCCTTCTGGCATTCGCCTTCTTCTCGGTGATCCGAGGAACGTTCTCCAACACGATCTGGTGGATGTTCACCGTCACGATCGGTGCCACGGTGCTCGGACTCATGATGGCGGTGCTCTCGCAGCGAGCCGGTCGATGGGAGAGCATTGCCAAGTCGCTGGTCTTCATGCCGATGGCCATCTCGATGGTCGGCGCATCGGTGATCTGGCGACTCCAGTACGCACCGAAAAACATCAGTGGCGAACAAACGGGCGCGCCGAACGCCGCGTGGATTGCGCTCGGCAAGCTGAGCAACGCCGGACTTGACGGCAACACCTACCCGGCGTGGAGCCGTTGGCTCCTGCTCCTGGTGCTCGCCGCCCTGCTCGTCCGTCTCGGTTTCAGAATCTACGGCTCGTGGCAACGCAGCGAAGGCTTCGCCGGCGCAACCGTCGCGCTCATCGTCGTCGGCTGGCTCTTCGTCGAATTCCTCACCCGGAGCATGGGTGGCTTCACCGTTCTCGAGGACGGATCGATCCAGCCCCAAACCGTCGCCTTCCGCGAAGAAGTGCGGCCGTTCAACAACGTCTACTTGATGTTCATCCTCATCTGGATCCAGACCGGCTTTGCGATGGTGATCCTGTCCGCTGCGATTAAGGCCGTGCCGGAGGAACTTCTCGAGGCAGCCCGCATCGACGGTGCCAGCGAGAGTGAGCAGTTCTTCAAAGTCACGCTGCCCCAGATCCTGCCGACCGTTGGTGTGGTGGTTACTGCGATCCTGGTGGCGGTGGCGAAGGTGTTCGACATCGTGCGGGTCAGTACCGGTGGCAACTTCGGCACGAACGTGCTTGCCACCGACTTCTTCGACGAGGCGTTCAGCTTCCTCAATCGAGGTGTCGGGTCCGCCATCGCCGTGACGATCTTGCTGATCGTTGCGCCCGTGCTGATCTTCAACGTCTACAACATGCAGAAGGCGGAAGCGTGATGCACGACAACAACTCGCTCATCGACCGCATCTACCGCCGGCTCAGCAATGTCCCCATGTGGGTGATGTGGGGCATCGTCGTCGTCTGGACCATCCCGTCCCTGTCGCTGTTTATCAACTCGTTCCGGAGTCGGACCCGCCAGCGCGACTCGGGCTTCTGGGAGTTCGTGCGCGACGGCGACCGCGACTATCGACTCGGCTGCCCCGAGGACTACAACGCTCCCGACCTGTTCCACATGATCGAGAACTATTGCGTGGTCCTCAGCAACGATCAGGCGAGCGGCATGCTCAGCTCGGTGATCTCCTCGCTCGCCATCGCCGTGCCCTCGACGATCATCCCGATCTCGATCGCCTCGTTCGCGGCCTACGCCTTCGCCTGGATCGACTTCAAGGGCCGCAAGCCGCTGTTCATCGGCACGGTCGCGCTGCTGTCGATCCCGCTGCAGGTGGCCCTCATCCCCCTGCTGATCATGTACAGCGGTGGTGCCCACTTCACCATTCCGTTCACCGAGCGGACCCTGACGATGGTGCCAGACTTTGCACTAGCGGGTGGGCCATGGGCGGTCGTCTTGACCCACACCGGTTTCGCGATGCCGTTCGCGATCTTCTTGCTGCACAACTACATGTCGAGCCTGCCGGGCGAACTCATCGAGTCCGCCCGAGTCGACGGCGCCGACCACTTCAGTACCTTCGTGCGGCTGGTCCTGCCGTTGTCGGTGCCGGCGATCGCCGCCTTCGCGATCTTCCAGTTCCTCTGGACCTGGAACGACTACCTGATCGCGGTCGTCATGTTGAACGGTGGCACCCCTGAGGTGTTCCCGACCACCCAGCGAATCGCCAACCTCGCAGGCGACTTCGGCGAGACGGAACATCTGCTGACCGCCGGTGCCTTTGTGCAGGCGTTTGTGCCGCTCGTAGTGTTCTTCAGCCTCCAGCGCTACTTCGTGCGGGGCCTTCTGGCCGGCTCGGTCAAGGGCTAATCGACCCCAGTCGGCCACTGGCCGTCGTATCCTCGGCTCTCGTGAGTTCGATCGATTCCAACGGAACCATCGGCTATCTCGGGCCGCGCGGCACCTTCACCGAGCAGGCCCTATGTAGCCAGGCCGACCTGGCGGCCCTTGACCTTCGACCTCACGGGTCGATCGTCGAGGTCCTTCGTGCCGCTGAGCGCGGCGACGTCACCTATGGGTTCGCGGCAATCGAGAACATGATCGAGGGGTCGGTCAACGCCACCCTCGACACCTTGGCGTTCGATGCCGAGGAGTTGCTGATCCAACGCGAGGTGGTGATGAACATCAGCCTCAACCTGCTGGTGCACCCGGGCGTGACGCTGAGCGACATTGCTCATGTGCGGTCGTACCCGGTCGCCTACGCCCAGTGCCGGCGTTACCTCTCCGACCAACTCGGCCACGCAGCGATCGAGGCCACCAACTCGACGGCCGATGCCGCACGCGAGTTGGCCGAGAGCGGGCGCCGCGACACCGCAGCGATCGCGCCGAAGCGGGCCGGTGAGGTCTACGGCCTGGAGGTGCTTGCCACCGACATTGAGGATCATCCCGAGAACCAGACGCGCTTCGTGTTGGTCGGCCGCGATGGCGTCACCGCACCGTCAGGCCATGACAAGACCTCGATCCTCATCTATCAGCGGGAAGACGCCCCGGGTTCATTGGTCGGGATTCTGCAGGAGTTCGCGGCGCGATCGATCAACCTCACCCGTCTGGAGTCCCGACCGACCCGAAAGGGGTTGGGCGACTACTGCTTCTTGATCGATTGCGAGGGTCACATCAGCGACGAGGTCGTCGGCGATGCGCTCCGCAATATCCACATGAAGCAGGGCAACGTGAAATTCCTCGGCTCCTACCCGTCGGCCTACGGCTCCGCCGAGATCCAGGAGGCCAACCGGGACGGCGTGTCGTCGGCCGATACCTGGTTGGCCGATATCCGCAGCCGGATTCGCTGACCCGAGCAACGGGCCTTGTGGGTTGACGAGTCGGGTGCGCCCGATTTAGCGCCAGCCGCCGTATCCGGCGCGGCTCGTCCAGGGCCGGCCGGCGAAACGCCAGCGAGACGGCGACTCGGGCTCGGTTGCCGCTGACGGGCGAGGCCACAGTGCCTCGTAGGCCACCAAGATGGCGGCCATCTCCTCGTCGGTCGGCTGCGGATCGATGTCGAGTGCCATGGCTACAGCGGGACGTTCCCGTGCTTGCGCTCCGGGATCTCTTCGCGCTTCGACTCGAGGAGTCGCATGCCGGCGATCAGCTTGCGTCGGGTCTGTGAGGGCTCGATGACGTCGTCGACATACCCCCGCTCAGCTGCGAGGTAGGGGTTGGCGAGGCGCTGGGTGTAGTCCTCGACGAGCTCGGCTCGACGGGCCTCGGGATCGGCGGCGTCGGCGAGTTCGCGTCGGTAGACGATCTCGACTGCGCCCTGGGGTCCCATCACCGCGATCTCCGCCGATGGCCACGCCAGCGAGATGTCGCAGCCGACCCCTTTGGAATCCATGACGACGTAGGCGCCGCCGTAGGCCTTGCGGGTGATGACCTGCATGCGCGGCACGGTGGCCTCGCAGTAGGCGTAGAGGAGTTTCGCACCATGACGGATGATGCCGCCATACTCCTGGTCGACACCGGGGAGAAAGCCGGGCACGTCGACAAAGGTGACCAGCGGGATGTTGAACGCATCACAGGTCCGAACGAACCGGGCGGCCTTCTCCGACGACTCGATATCAAGCACACCGGCCAGCATCATCGGCTGGTTGCCCACCACGCCGACAGCACGGCCGTCGAGGCGAGCAAAGCCACACACGATGCTCTTGCCCCACGAGGCGTGGTACTCCATGAAGTCGCCGTCGTCGACGACATGGCCGATCACGGCCTTCATGTCGTAGGGGACGTTGGGGCTGTCGGGCAGGATCGTGTCGAGTTCGGGACACAGGCGATCGGGGTCGTCGCCCGATTCGAGCTGTGGCGCGACCTCGAGGTTGTTGGACGGCAGGAAGGACAGCAGATCCTTGACCTGATCGAGGACTTCTTCCTCGCTGTTGGCGACATAGGTGGCCACGCCCGACTTCGAGCTGTGCGAACCGGCACCACCGAGTTCCTCGAGGGTGACCTCCTCGCCCGTCACCGTCTTCACGACGTCGGGCCCGGTGATGAACATGTGCGACTTCTCTCGCACCATGAAGATGAAGTCGGTCATCGCCGGGCTGTACACGGCGCCGCCGGCGCACGGGCCGAGGATCACCGAGATCTGCGGAATGACTCCCGACGCCTGCACATTCCGATAGAAGATGCCGCCATAGCCGTCGAGGCTGACCACGCCTTCCTGAATGCGGGCGCCGGCGCCATCATTGAGCCCGATCATGGGCGCGCCGGTTGCGAGGGCCAGATCCATCACCTTGTGGAGCTTCTCAGCGAACACCTCGCCGAGGGCACCGCCCATGACGGTGAAATCCTGGGAGAAAACGAAAACCTTGCGGCCGTCGACCGTGCCCCAACCAGTGATCACGCCGTCGGTGTAGGGCCGCTCGTCAAGACCAGCCTCGTGGGCCCGGTGACGGGCGAGCATGTCGAGTTCGTGGAATGACCCGGGGTCGAGCAAATACTCGATCCGCTCACGGGCGAGCATCTTGCCCTTGTCGTGCTGGCGCTGGACAGAGCGCTCGGAGCCGGCATGGAGCGCGGACTCCTTGCGGGCTCGCAGATCGTCGACCTTGGCTTGCATGGAGGAATCAACCACGACGCGACCCTAGTCCGGAGGCCCGGTAGTAACGATCTCAAAGACGGCATCGGGGTCGGGCAATGCGGGCCAGGCGTGGATCGCCCAGGTCGCAGTCTCACGCGCGTAGTCGGCGACCGGTTCGCCCGGGGTGGTGGACAGTGCGATGTCGAAGTCATTGAGGCCGCCCCGCTCCGCGACGACGGTCTCGATGAGCCGGCCGTAGCGGTCGGCGTCCATCTCGAGCGGGAACACCCCCTCGTAACAGCTCGCCCTTCGGAGCGGCTTGCGCGCGTCGCCACGGGCCGCGAACCAGAAGGGTGGGCGGTCGCCCTGCGGCGATCGAGGTCCGAGGAGCACGTCGTCAACGACAACGTGCTCGCCGCGATGCTGCACCGTCTCCCCGGCGAGAAGCGCGGCAAGCACCGGCACACCCTCGTCGAGCATCTCGCCTCGGAGGCGAGGATCGACGACTTCGTCGAACTTCGACAACTCGCCGCTGGTGTCGACGCCGAGCCCGAACCCGAGGGTGAGACGGCCCTTCGACATGACGTCGACGGTCACGATCTCGCGAGCGAGTTTGATCAGCCGACGCCGCGCAATCGGGGTGATCATCGGACCGAGCCGCAGCCGCTCGGTCGCAGCCGCAAGCGCGCCAAGCATCACCCACGGGTCGAGAACCTCCGCTGTCTCTCGGCGCAGGGTGTGATCCCACAGGAAGAGTCCGTCCCATCCGTGCGCCTCGGCAGCCCGCGCGACGTCGAGAAGCCGCTCAGGGTTGGCGAACGGGCCGACCGGAGCGAGGAACACGGCGTGGCGCATGCCGCACAGTAACTAGGGTCGGCGCATGACCTCCGAACTCCGCCGCGTGTGCGTTTTCTGCGCCTCCTCCCCCGGCACCGACCCTGCCATCACCGAGGCGACGGTCGCCCTCGGCCGATTGCTTGCCGAGCGTGAGATCGAGCTCGTCTACGGCGGTGGCGCCGTTGGCTTGATGGGACTTGTCGCCGACACCGTCCTCGAGGCGGGGGGGACCGTCACGGGCGTGATCCCGACCGGACTCTTCTCCGAGGAAGTCGGCCATCAAGGGCTCACCACGCTGGAGGAGGTCGACACGATGCACGAGCGGAAGTCACGGATGTACGACCACGCCGATGCCTTCATTGCCTTACCGGGTGGATTCGGCACGCTCGAGGAGCTTGCCGAGGTCCTGACCTGGAACCAGATCGGACTCCTTGCGAAGCCGGTCGGCGTACTCGACGTCGGCGGCTTCTGGCAGCCGCTCCTTCACCTCCTCGACACCATGGTCGACAAGACGATCCTGAAGGCGCAGAACCGAGGGCTGCTCCTCGACGATCCCGACCCGGGATCACTGCTCGACCGACTCGCAACGACGACCATCGTGCACGAACCCAAATGGATCGGCGAGGAGCTCACATGACCGACACCGCGGCGCCGATCACCCGATCCGAACGGATCACCAATCTCGACACCGTTCGTGGCATCGCCACGCTCGGCATCCTCGTGATGAACGCCGTGTCGTTCGGTCTGCCACAACCGGCGTACTTCAACCTCGACTACGCCGGCTCCGACACCGCCCTCGACTGGATTGTGGGGGTCCTCGGCGAGGTGTTCGTCGATCAGAAGACGATGGCGATGTTCTCGATGCTGTTCGGCGCCGGCATCGTCGTCTTCGCCGATCGGGCTGCGGCCAAAGGTCGCCGGGCGAACTGGCTCAGCCTGTGGCGCAACACTCTCCTGCTCGTGATCGGTCTCGTGCATGCCGCCTTCTGGTTCGGCGACGTGCTCATGCTCTACGCGATCTGCTCGCCGGTGCTCTTGCTTCTTCGTACTCGTTCGGCCCGGACCCTCTTCATCATCGGCGGCGTCTGTCTCGCACTCTCCGCCTTGACGATGGCTGCAATCCAAGCCGAGATCGAGGCAGGTGACCTCGGCGACTACTGGACCGACGAAAACGTCGAACAGAGCGAGGACGTCCAGTTCGCCTTCATCGCCGACTTCGGCATGCGGGCCCTCGGCGCGATGTTGATCGGCGTCGGCCTCTTCCGGGCCGACATCATCCAGGGTCGACGACCAGCCGAGTTCTATCGGCGTCTCGCCGCATGGTCGCTCGGGATCGGCGTGCCGCTCTCGATCCTGGGTGTCGCGATCCACCTCGCCAATGACTGGAGTCCTGATGTCGCCCTCGTCGGCGCCATACCGAACATCCTCGCCACCGTGCCCATGGCGATCGGCTACATCGCGCTGATCACCCTCTGGAACCAGCGAGACGACACCCGGCTGCACGAACGAGTGCGAGCCGTCGGACGCATGGCACTCACCAACTACCTCACCCAGACGATCATGGGTCTGACGATCCTTGGCGCCATGATCGGCGTCGGTGAGCTCGGCAGAGCCGAGATCTTCGTCTTCATCCTCGTTGTGTGGGCCGTGCAGCTCGCCTGGTCCGAGCCGTGGCTCGAACGCTTCCGCTTCGGCCCCTTCGAGTGGCTGTGGCGGGTGGCGACCTACCGGAAGCTGCAGCCGATCCGCCGCTGACAGGCGGCGCATCGTCGCGAAGAGTGACAGCGGCCGGGCGACCGTGCCACGATCGCCGCCATGGCCACCACCGACACCTATCTCGCCGGCAACTACGCCCCGGTCTCCGAGGAGATCACGGCAACCGAACTCGCCGTTACCGGCACGATCCCCGCCGAGCTTGACGGGCGCCTGATCCGCAACGGCCCCAACCCGATCGACGGCGGTCACCCCGATGCTCACTGGTTCACGGGCACCGGCATGGTGCACGGCGTGCGGCTGCGCGACGGGAGGGCCGACTGGTATCGCAACCGCTACGTCGTCTCGGACCGAGTCGCCGAAGCGACCGGCAGGCCGACCACGCCGGGTCCGCGATTCCACGACTCCGAGGGCACCGCCAACACCAACGTGATCGGCCACGCCGGCATGACCCTCGCCGTCGTGGAAGCCGGCGGGCCGGTGATGTCGCTCACCGACGATCTGGACACGGTCGAGAGCATCGACTTCAACGGCACCCTCGACGGATCGTTCTCCGCTCATCCCAAGGTTGATCCCATCACCGGCGAACTCCACGTCGCGGCCTACCACTGGACGTGGGACTTCATCCGCTACCTCGTCGTCAACGCCGAGGGCACTGCGGTCACCAGGAAGGTCGACGTCCCGGTCGGCTACAGCCCGATGGTGCACGACATCCACATCACCGAGTCATCGGTGCTGCTGCTCGACTTCCCGTGCCGATTCAACCTCGAGCGGGCGATGGAGGGCCACCAGTTGCCCTACGTGTGGGTCGACGACGAGCCCGGACGCGTCGGCGTTCTCCCCCTCGACGGCACCGCCGACGACGTGCGGTGGTGCGAGGTCGACCCCTGCTACGTCTTCCATCCGCTCAACGCCTTCGACCTGCCCGACGGCCGGATCCAAATGGAGGTCGCTCGCCATCCGGCGATGTTCCGCAAGATCACCAACGGGCCGGCCGAGGGTGAGCCAACCCTCGACCGCTGGACCCTCGACCCCGCCACCGGCCGCACCGTCGAAGAGCGTCTCGACGACCGCAGTCATGAGTTCCCTCGCCATGACGAGCGACGTCTCGGCCGAGCCGCTCGCTACGGCTACACCGTCGGCTTCGTCGGTGATGAGGGCCCTGGGTACAAGCACGACCTAGTCGACGGCACGATCGAAGTGCACGACTTCGGGCCGGGCTGCGCAACCCAGGAGATGGTGTTCGTTCCCCGCGACCCCGATGCCTCGATCGACAACCCGTCGAACGAAGACGACGGCTGGATCATGAGCTATGTGCACGACGCGACGACCGACACGGCCAACGTCGTGATCCTCGACGCCCAGAACTTCAGCGGCGAGCCGGTCGCTACCGTTCACCTTCCCCAGCGGGTGCCGTTCGGCTTTCATGGCAACTGGGTGCCCACCGGGAAGTAATCGCCACACCGGTCCGCCGAGGACTGACACCCACGAAACACAGGGTTCACACAGCGAAGATCGCCTGTTCGCGCGCCGTTTCTAGCCTTCGGTCATGGCTCCCTGCGCCAATCAGGAACCACCAGACGCAAGCGTTCCTGAACGTGTTGCCGCTCCTGCGTCCACACGCTGAGCACGGCGGCCAAGTTTCCAGTTTCCTCTGGAGAACGGCATCACGTTGGAAGGTCGCTGCTGGGGCGACCTTCCGGCGTGCTGTCACGTTCGGCCACCCTGCGATGACCGGCGAACCCTGGCCCTGAGCGCCTCGTCCTAGAGGATCCGGAAGGCGGCTCGAATCTCGTTCACAAAGACCTCGGGTTGTTCCCACGCAGCGAAGTGGCCGCCTGCGTCAAGCTCGTTCCAGTACCCGATGTTCGTGTAGCGCTTCTCGGCCCAGCGGCGTGAGCACCGAATGATCTCCTTCGGGAAGATCGAGCACCCAGTGGGCACTTCGACCGTCCCGCCGCCGAAGTCGGCGAAGCTCTCCCAGTAGAGGCGAGCCGACGACGCCCCCGAACCGGTGAACCAATAGATCGAGATGTTGTCGAGCATCTGGTCTTTGGTGAGCGCATCCTCGGGGTGGCCGTCATTGTCGGTCCACGCCCACATCTTCTCGGCGATCCACGCAGCCTGACCGGCCGCCGAGTCGACCAGGCCGTAGCCGAGGGTCTGGGGTCGAGTCGACTGTTGTTTCGAGTAACCCGAGTCCCACTTGTCGTAGTGGCCGAGCGCCTCGAGCGCCCCTACCTCCTGCTCGGTCGGATTCTCGAGCGATTCGGGGGTCGGGCCGGCGACCGGCATGTTGGTGTGGATCGCTCGAACGTTCCCCAGGTTCTGCATGCCGATGTAGGTCGTCACGGCGCCACCCCAATCGCCGCCCTGGGCGACGTAGGAGTCGTACCCGAGGCGGACCATGAGCGTGTTCCATGCCTCCGCGATCCAGCTCACGCCCTTCCCGGCCTCGGCCGGCTTTCCGCTCCAGCCGTAGCCGGGCAGGGAGGGAATCACGAGGTGGAATGCGTCCTCGGCCGAGCCGCCGTGTGCGGTCGGGTTGGTGAGCGGGTCGATCACCCCCATGAACTCGGCGACAGAACCCGGCCAACCGTGTGTCAGCACCATCGGCGTTGCGTCTTCGTGCGGCGAGCGGATGTGCATGGCGTGAATGTCGACGCCGTCGATCTCGGTGAGGAGATGGTCGTAGGCGTTGAGCTCAGCNTCGAAGCGTCGCCAGTCGTAGCTCTCGGCCCAGTAGGCACAGAGTTCCTGGGTGTACGCGAGCGGGATGCCCTGGCTCCAATCGTCGACTGGTTCCGGATCAGCCCAGCGGGTGCGGGCGAGACGGTCACGAAGATCGGCGATCTGTTCGTCGGAGACACTGATGGTGAAGGGGCGGATGGCGGCGCTCATCGGGCCATGCTCGCGGCGAGGTGGCCTCACCGCAATCTCAGCAGGCGTAGGCTCCGCACCACCATGACGCTCGACAGCACCTTCGTGTCGGTCCTCGACTATCTCGGCGTCTTCGTCTTCGCACTGTCCGGCGCCTGGCTTGCCATCCGACGAGATCTCGATCTCGTCGGCGTCGTCACCCTCGGGCTCGTCACCGGACTGGCCGGCGGAGTCGTGCGCGACGTTCTCGTCGCCGACCTTCCACCGGTTGCCGTGCGGGAAGGCTGGTTGCTCGCCATCGCCGGAGGTGCGGCGATCGCCGCACTGCTNGTNCCTCNACCCGATGCAGCGCTCGAACGGCTCGTTGTCGGACTCGACGCCGTGGGGCTCGGCTTGTTCGCGATCGTCGGGGCGACAAAAGCGGCCGAGGCGGGCATCGGGATCGTCGGCGGAATGGTCGTCGGCACCGTCTCCGCGATCGGTGGCGGTCTCCTGCGCGACGTGTTGGCGGACGAGGTCCCCCAAGTGTTCCGCGCCGGCTCACGCCTGTACGTCATTCCCGCACTGCTCGGATCACTCATTGTCGGGCTGGCGTGGGAGTTCGACCTCGAAGGTCCGGTCACCGAAGCGGGCGGCGCCATCACCGTCATCACGCTCCGCCTGCTCGCCCTCCGGTACGGCTGGCACGCTCCCCTGCCCCAACGCCGCAGCGCCACCTGAACTTCGGGCGCAGCAACACGCACCCTCCCGCCGATGTCGGCTCGTGCGACGTCTGCGCCGCTCTGGCAGGATCTCGCCATGGCCGAATCGATCGCCTTCCGACCGACTTCCGACGTCTGTGACGACCACGACGACGCCCAGATCGTGACCGAACGCTTCCTGTCGCTCGGCGGGGTGCCTCACGCAGCGGGACCGGCGTCGACCGTCAAAGCGCACGAGGACAACTCGAAGGTCAAGGAGGCGGTGGCCGAGCCCGGCGAGGGCCGAGTGCTCGTCGTCGACGGCGGTGGATCGATGCGCCGCTCCATGGTCGGCGGCAACGTCGCTGCCGAAGCAGCCGCCAACGGATGGGCCGCGATCATCGTCTACGGAGCCGTGCGCGACACGGTCGAACTGCGCGACACCGCCATCGCCGTGTTTGCGCTCGGCACGGTGCCCCGAAAGACCGAGAAGCTCGGCGAGGGACGTCGAGATGTCGTCGTCACCTTTGGCGGCGCGACGATCGAGCCGGGCGACACCGTCTACGCCGACCCCGACGGTGTCGTGGTGCTGACCCGCTAGGTCAGGCCGCCGGTGGCGGACGCAACTGGCCGTCGACCACGGCTTGATCGATGCAGCGCTCCGCGACCGCCCAGACTCGTGAGAGTCCATCGTCGATCGCGCCGTTGATCGCCTTGACCCGGTCGGCGGTCACGCCGTGGTGGCGCCAACTCCCGCCGCCGATCGCGACGTTGAGCAACAGCGGTTGGAGTCGATCACACGCATAGGCGAACCGNCCTTCGGGGGTCGATCGGTCCTCGTATTCGTCCCAGAGTGCCCGGAACTCCGCGCCCTGTTCGGCGGGAAGCAGACCGAAAATCCGATCGGCAGCCTCTTGTTCGGCCGCCTCGGCGGCCGCCCGTTGGGCATCGTCATAGATGAAGACGTCGCCGGCNTCGATCTCGACAATGTCGTGAACCAGCAGGATCTTGATCGCCCGCTCGACATCGATGGGCTCATCGGCGAGCGGGGCGAGGGTCATCGCCGTCATGGCGAGGTGCCACGAGTGCTCGGCGGAGTTCTCCTGGCGCGAGCCGTCGACGAGCATGCTCTGTCGCAGCACCGTCTTGAGTTGGTCGAGTTCGTACAGGAACTCGAGTCGGCTGGCGATGTCGTCGCCTGCCTCGGCAGCGATCGCAAGAGCAACGTTCTTATCCATGGTTCTCCCAGAGCTTGTAGGCCCGAGCCCGGTGACGGTCGGCACCGAGTGCTTCGCAGCGCTCATCGAAGCCGGGCTGCGGCCCGCGCCACGCCATCGCATCGACGCTGCTCACCGGCGCGTCGAGATCAACGGTCGCGATCCGCCGAAAGAGGAGCGCATCGTCGAGTTGTTCGTGGAGCGTCTGCGCGAGCTTTGCCGCACCACGCACATTGACATCCCATTCGGCCACGTCGTGCGGTACCTGGTCGATATGGCCATAGCGGGTGAGGATCGCAGCCGCCGACTTCGCGCCCCACCCCGGCAGACCGGGGAATCCGTCGGCGGTATCACCGACCACCCCGAGATAGTCGGGGATCGACTCGGGCGGCACACCGAACTTCGCGATCACGCCGTCACGGTCGTAGACGATCTCTCGACGGCGATCGAACTGAATGACCCGTCCATCGGCGGTGACACACTGGGCAAGATCCTTGTCGGGAGTGCAGATCACGACCTGCTCGACTCGATCATCCGCTGCGGCCTGCGCCGCCGCTGCCGCCATTGCGTCGTCGGCCTCGTGTTCGATCTGGGGCCAGACCTCGAATCCGGCGAGCGTGAGCAGTTCTTCGACCTCGGGGAACTGGGCGAAGAGTTCGGGGTCGATCCCCGCGCCGTCCTTGTATCCCTCGTAGAGATCGTTTCGCCACGACTCGATGACATGGTCGGTCGCGATCCCAAGATGCGTGGCGCCATCGGCAACCAGATCGAGCACGGTGTTGAGCACCCCTCGCTGGGCTCCATGCCGGGGATCGCGGTTCGATTTCGCGTAGTGGAAGCGGAACAGCTCATAGGTGCCGTCGACGAGGTGAACCTTCACGGACCTGACTCTCCCACATCGACACGCGGCAAGATGCACGGGATGACCGAACGCGTTCCGCTCACTGATCTGCCGATCGAGGACTGTGTCGACGACGTGCGCTCTGCGCTCGCCGAGCGAGGGCGATGTGTCGTGACCGCCGAGCCGGGTGCGGGCAAGACGACGATCCTGCCGNTTCGCCTGCTCGATGAGCCGTGGCTCGACGGCCGCACGATCGTGCTGCTCGAGCCTCGCCGGATGGCAGCCCGAGCGGCGGCTCGCCGGTTGGCCCGACTCCTCGGCGAAGACGCAGGCGAAACCGTGGGGTGGATCACGCGCGACGACCGGGCGGTCGGGCCGGCAACCCGTCTGGTGGTCGTCACCGAGGGGGTCTTGACCGCTCGCTTGGTCGACGATCCCGCCCTCACCGACGTCGGACTCGTGATCTTCGACGAGTTCCACGAACGTTCGGTGCCGGGGGATGTCGGCCTCGCGCTGATGCTCGCCGGCGCGCAAAGGGGCGAACACGATGCCCGCCTCCTCCTGATGTCGGCAACCATCGATGCCGACGCCATCGCCGCACATCTCGACGATGCGCCCGTCGTGTCGAGCGCCGGCCGCACCTATCCGATCGAGCTCGTCTGGCGGCCCAAGAAGCGCAGAGAGCCCCTTGCACCGGCTGTGGTGCGAGCGGTTCGCGAGGCGCTTCGAGGACCTGGTGACGTACTCGTCTTCCTGCCGGGGGTCGGTGAGATCCGCACGGTCGAACGGGAACTGACCGCCGTCCTCGGCCCCGACGGACCGGCCGTGCTCCCCCTTCACGGCAGCTTGCCGTCGGCTGAGCAGGACGCCGCGCTCGTCACCCGGGCCGATCGCCGAGTCGTTCTTGCGACCAACATCGCCGAAACCTCCCTCACGGTCGATGGCATTACCGCCGTCGTCGACAGCGGGCTCGAACGCACGGCTCGACTTGACCCCCGAACCGGGATGCGTGGCCTGCATACGATCAACTGCAGTCGGGCGTCGGCTGATCAGCGGGCCGGGCGCGCCGGCCGTCTGGGACCTGGCGTTGCGATCCGACTCTGGTCGAAGGCCGAACACGCAGCCCGGGCACCCCACGCCCCACCCGCCATCACCGAGGACGACATGACACCGGTCGCCCTTGACCTTGCTCGACGAGCAATCATCGACCCGGCAACCCTGCCCTTCCTCACCCCGCCCGACACTGCACGCTGGGCGAAGGCGGTCGAACTTCTGACGACCCTCGGTGCGCTCGACGACACCGGTGCTGCCACCGATCTCGGCCGTCGTATGGCGATGCTGCCGGTGCACCCTCGTCTCGCCCGACTGATCGTCGACGCCCGCCACCCCTGGCTCGCGTGCGTGATCGCCGCCGTCCTCGACGAACGCGATGTGCTGCGAGGTCGTCCCGTCGATCTTCCCGTCGAACTCGCCGAACGGGTGCGTCTCGTGATCGATCCGGATGCCCACCACGGGGCCGCCGACAGTCGGGCGTTGCGCACCGTGCGTGACCGGGCCCGGCAACTTGCCCGACGGGCCGATGTCGAACCCGGCCTCGGCCCGCACGACGTCGACCTGACCGCCCTCGGCGCAACGCTCGCACCTGGCTTTCCCGACCGCATCGCCCGGCGGATCGGTGCGACACGAGGCGGCTTCGTCACCGCCGACGGNCANCCGTTGAGCATCGACCGACGCGAAGCGATCCACGAAGCTGCCGGCATCGTGGCGGTCGACATCGACGCACGGTCCAAGCGGGGTGCTGTGCATCGAGCAACCGCCCTCGAGGCGAAACTCGATCACCTTGTCTACGCCACCCCAGATCTGGCCGGCACGGTCGATCGGATTCGCGATGAATGGGGGGTCACCCCCACCCCGGGCGGCAGCCACGATGGGCTGGGCACNGCGAACGCACTGCTTGCGATCGGCAACGGCGCCTATCTCGAGATCATCGGGCCCGACCCCAGCCAGCCCGATCACGTCGGGCCNCGCCCGTTCGGGGTNGANGACGTCACCGAGCCGCGCCTCATCACCTGGGCCGCNGCAGTACCCGATCTCGATCTGTGGCTGGCNTGGTGCACGGCTCGCANGCTCGACCCCGGCCCTGCTTTCACCATGCAGCGCACGACCCCCGCTGGGGATGTCCTTCACTGGCGTCTCACCCTTCCTCCCGGTGATGGCGACGGCGTCGTGCCCTTCCTCATCGAGTGGCCCGGGGCCACGCCGGCCACGACAGCTGCGCCGGGAGTCGAACTCGTTGGTTTCGAGCTCTCCCACCCCGACCTTGCCGTCGCCGGGCGGTTGCAGGAGTACGCACTTCCGTACCCCGTCACGCGGTCGGCCGCATCCCTCCGAGCGGTGTTGCTGACACCGGCGGGCATGGTGACACTCGAGAGCTGACCGCAGGACGCCCAACGCTCCCGGCACGAAGCAGAACGGTCGGGTCAGGCCAGCGGCCGCCGAAATGTCTCCGTAGCACTTGTCATATGATCGTCAATCTCGTAAAGTAAATGCAACACAGACGGAAGCGCAGCTTCCAACTCTCCCCCTTGTCTGTGTGGTCGAGGCGCCGTCCTAGGCCTGCCGGATTTTGTCCATACCGCCCGCGCTCCGGCAGGCACGAGATGGCGCCTCGCCCGTTTTCGTCGACACGCAACGAACGATCCCCTCGACCGATCGGCCGCTGCAGGTCAGGGCTGCGAGTCGTCGCCGGTGTCGAGCACCGTGCGACCTTCAAGAGCCCGGCCGAGGGTGAGCTCGTCGGCGTACTCGAGATCGCCGCCGACCGGGAGACCACTGGCGATCCGGCTGACACGAACCCCCATCGGCTTGAGATACTTGACCAGCAACGCTGCGGTCGCCTCTCCCTCGAGGTTGGGGTTCGTGGCGACGATGATCTCCTCTATGTCCTCATCAGCGACACGCGACATGAGTTCCTTCACGCGGAGTTGCTCAACACCCACGCCATCGATCGGGCTGAACGCTCCCTGGAGCACGTGATAGCGGCCACGGAACTCCTGGGTTCGCTCGATCGCCACGATGTCCTGTGAATCCTCCACCACACAGACCATGCGGGTCTCCCGACGCGGATCGAGGCAGATGGCGCATTCGTCGCCGCCCTCGCTCAGGTTGAAACAACGCGAGCAGAACGACACCCGCTCCTTGGCATCGACGATGGCCCGGCTGAGTCGGAGCGCATCCTCACTCGGTGCCTTCAGGAGATGAAACGCCACGCGCTGAGCAGACTTCGGGCCGATGCCCGGAAGCCGTCCGAGTTGATCGATGAGTTCCTGGACCGTCGAGGAGTAACTCACTCGCCCCCCAGCAGGCCACCGAGCCCGCCGAGATCGAGACCACCCATCGCTCCCGACTGGCCGGCTTGCAACTGCTCCGCCGCATCACGCAGCGCGGCGAGCACGAGATCCTCAAGTAAGGAGACATCGTCGGGATCGATCGCCTTGGGATCGATCGACACGGATCGGAAATTCATGTGCCCGTCGACTTCAACGGTGACGAGGCCGCCGCCGGCGCTGCCCTCGACCACCTCGTCAGCCGCGGCCTGCATCCCTGCCATCATCTGCTGCGCGGACTCAAGGAGGCCCCCGAGATCCATACCGCCGAGCGGGTTGCCGGCCGGGCCGTCGAACTGCTCGCTCATGGCTCCTCCGTGGATTCCTTGGTCTGAAGTTCGGCTCCGGGGAAGGCCTCGGTCAACCGTTCGATGATCTCATCGGTGTGCGACGGCGCGTCGATGAGATCGTGAAGGTCGACATCCTCGTCGGCAGCCTGAACCGGCGGTGCCTCGGCGCTCGCTGGCTCGACCGGCTGGTCGTCGGGAGGGGTCGGACCGGGATCATCGGCATCGGCGGCCGGTGGGCTCGGAATCGAATCGTCGAGAACCGGTGGCGGGGTGGGTGATGGTGCGGCGGGTGGGTGCACCTCGTCGACGAGAACACTCCAGAGTCGGGCGAGATCGTCCTCGGAGCGGGTGCCTTCGGCGGGACCGAGCACCTCGGTTGCGCGGCGGACCACCGTGTCGCGATCAAGGTCAAGATGTGCACCGGCAAGTTGCACGACCTCCGAGGGTGACTGAGGCCGCAGCGATCGCAGGCTCGCATCAGGGTCGGTGGCGGGAGCTGGCGCATCAGCGATCGGGCTGGGAGAGGGCGGTTCAGGTGCTGGGACCGGTGGTGGAGCAGACGTTGGGCTGCTGGGAACGGGCGGCGGTGCGGATGGGGTCACGGACGGCGAGGGCGGTGCCGGCGGCGGTGCGTCGCCACGCTTCTCGGCGAGCGCCCGGCGAGCGGCTGCCGCGACGCCCGTGCCACCGGCGGGAGCCGCAGTCGGTGGTGAGGTCGGTACCGGTTCAGGCGCCGACGGAACCGGCGGCGCAGCCGAAGGTGCCGCAATCGGCGCGTCGCCTGCGAGTTGACGCTCGAGCTGCTCGACTCGAGCACTCAGCGCATCGAGCGAACGGTCCGCGTCAGGGCGACAGAGCCGGACGAGCGCAACCTCAAGATCGACACGGGGATCAGGCGCCTGACGCATCTCGACAAGCGAGACACCGAGCGTCTCCATTGCCCGAGTCATGGCGGCGGGAGACATCAGCGCCGCAAGCTGTTCGGCCCGATCGGCCTGGGCCGGCGACAGACGAGGAGGCGGCGCCCCCATCGTGGCGAGGAAGGCGTCGCGCAGCACGGCGAGGACGTCCTCGCCGATCGTGCGCGGATCACGGCCGCGGCCGGTGGCGTCGCCGACCGCCGCCAGTGCCGCGCCCACATCACGACCGGCAATCGCCTGCGCAAGCGTGTCGGTGGTGGTGTCGGCCTCAACCACCCCACCTGCGGCAACAACCCGGTCAAGGGCAGAGAGCGTGTCGCGGACCGAGCCGCCGCCGGCCGTCACGACATGTTCGACCGCCTCGTCGGAGACGTCGAGCCCGGCATCCTGGCTTACCCAACGGACATGCTCAGCCATCTCATCGGCGCCGAGCAGGGTCAGCTGGAATACCTGGCAGCGGCTGCGGATCGTCTCGACAACCTTGTGGGGCTCGGTGGTGGCGAGCACCCAGGTGACATGGTCGGGTGGCTCCTCAAGCGTCTTGAGCAGGGCGTTTTCCGCCTGACTCGTGAGCATGTGGACCTCGTCGAGGATGTACACCTTGGCTCGGCCCGGGGTGCCGAGGTTGACCTTGGCGAGCAGGTCGCGCATGTCCTCGACCTTGTTGTTGCTCGCCGCATCGAGTTCGTGGAGATCGAACGAGCGTCCCTGTTCGATCGCAACACAACTCTCGCACTCACCACACGGCTCGCCTTCGGGGCTCAGGTTCTCGCAGTTGAGCGCCTTGGCGAGCACCCGCGCCGAGGTTGTCTTGCCGGTGCCACGGGGGCCATGGAAGAGGTAGGCATGGCCCACTTCGCCCTTGACGATGGCGTTCTGCAGGGCCGACACGACATGGCGCTGACCACGGATCTCCCCGAACCGTTGGGGGCGGTAGCGACGGTAAAGCGACTGATAGGCCATGCGTCGCAGACTCTACTGCTCCGATGAGTCAGTCTCTGGGCCGACGGGTCTGCGCTGGAGGACAAACGCCGTGACCCGGTCTGCGATCGGAGCGAAGCGGGACTGCGCGTCGACCGGCTTGGGGGCGCGGACCACGATGCGGATCGCCAGCAAGAACGCGAAGATGGCGTGGAGTACCGCCAGGCTCACGAAGAGCTGCGACGGATCCCCGGCCATCGCGATCGACGCCACGATCGGTCCGATGATCGCCGCCACACCATTCACGATCATCAGCAACATCGAGGCAGCAGCGCGCTTCTCGTCAGGGATCCAGTCGTTCGTGAGCGCAACGCCAAGTCCGTACATCGGGTACGTGAAGCCACCCACGAGTCCGATGAGCAAAATCGGCACCCACCCAGTGGCGGGCGCAGCTGCGAGTGCCAGCAACAACACGATTGCCCCAGCGGAGATGCCCAGAATGACGAGTCGTCGACGGATTCTGTCCGAAAGCGATCCAATCGGAAGCTGGAACACCGCTGCTCCGACGATGAGGGAGCCGACGAAGAGCGAGACCTGTCCGGTGTCCATGCCGACCCGGGTGGCGTAGACCGCGGACAGGCCACCGAGGACCGCTGTGGTCCAGCCGCCGACGAAAATCGTGACCACGCCGGTCGGCGCAACCGAACGGAGCTCGGCGAATCGCATGCGCTCAGGGACGATGACTGGTGGTGCTGATGTGGCCGACATCATCATCGGCACGAGTGCCATCGAGACCATGACGCTCGACATCACAAACAGATCAAACCCGCCTGGATCGCCGACGTTGAGCAGCGCCTGTCCAGCAGCTCGCCCACCGAGAACGGTGACCATGTAGGTGGACATCAACACGCCGCGGGTGGCGTTGGTGGCCTGGACGTTGATCCAACTCTCGATGACGATGAACAGCCCTGCCAGGCAGAAGCCGGTCGCGACGCGCATCAACGACCAGCTGAGCGGGCTCACGAAGAGCGTGTGCAGCAGCACCGACGCACTGCCCGTGGACGCCAACGCTGCGAAGACGCGCAAGTGGCCCACTCGTCCAAGCGACCGATACGTGAAGACGGCTCCGGCGAGAAAGCCGACGTAGTAGGAGGCGGTCATCACGCCGATGGCGACCGAGTTGAACTCCTCAATCGTTGAGCGGACACCAACCGTGGTGAACTGCAGACCGTTGCCGGCGGTGAGCAAGAAGACGCCGACAAACAGCGCCCATGTGGCGGCAAGATTCGCTCGACGGGGAGGCTGCGCACCCATCGCGCTCAGTCTGCCACGTGCGCCCTGCACTGGCCGCGAGAAAAACGGCGAACGCCCGTTCCCGGGAGTGGCGGCCAGGCGATCTGCGGCACACAGGTCGCTCCGCTGAGAGCTGCTGCCTTCCGGCCCTGACTCGGTTCACGGGTGCCTGTTGCACAGGACCCGACCGCCACACCCCGGAACGGGCGCTGCGTTTCTCACGCTACCCTTCTCCACCGGATCCCGCACTGCGCGGGGCCCAGCGCACTGCCTTCGGGCAGGCCGGGAGGGTTGCCAGAGCGGCCGAATGGGCACGCTTGGAAAGCGTGTGAGGTGCAAGCCTCCGTGGGTTCAAATCCCACACCCTCCGCCGGTCACGACACCCCCGGGCCCACCGGTTCGGGGGTGCCGCCGTTTTGGCCTGCAGTGACAGCGCCCGGGCGCGCGGACACGAAAGCCGGGCCGAAGCGGTTCACGGATTCATCGACCGGTCTGCTGTGATGGAGTCGATGTCCACCCCACGCCACCGTTGGATCGTGTTCGGGGCGATGACTGGGGTCTACTTCAGCTTCGGCATCGCCGTCACCGCGATCGCCCCCATGTTGACGGCCGTCCGAGACGACCTCGGGGTCAGCCGCGGCGCCATGGGCTTTGCGTTGGGGGCATGGGCGTTGATCTACATCGTCACTGCACCGCTGGCGGGCCGGTTCATCGACCGGATCGGGCTCGGCTGGTCGCTCGCGCTCGGTGGCCTCTCGGTCAGCGGCTCACTCGTGCTGCGGGCTGCAGCACAGGGGCTGGGTTCTCTATGGCTGGCGATCGCCTTCTTCGGCGTGTTCGGTCCCTTGGTGTCGGCGTCGGCCCCGAAGCTGATGGCGACCTGGTTCCCTGACGAAAACGAGCGCCGGCGCGGTGTCGGCTGGTACTCGGTCGCTCCGGCGATCGGCGGCACGATCACACTCGCCGTCACGAACCCCGTGCTGCTCGAGTGGTTCGACTCGTGGCGGCAGGTGCTGGTCTTCGAGGCAACGATCGGTGCGATAGCGACGGCGGTCTGGATCGTCGTCTGGAACCGCGTCGAACGACCAACCACGACAAGGGTCGAGTCGGCTGCGGCCGGGTCGGCCAACCGATCCTTCCGGTATCTCCTGGGCTCGTCGGAGATCCGGTTGATCCTGTTCGTCGCCTTCGCCCTGTTCTTCCTGAGCCACGGAACCAGCAACTGGATGCCGACGATCCTGGAGGAGTTCAGCGGTATGAGTCCGAGCACCGCCGGCGCATGGCTGGCGGTCGGCGGACTCGTCTCGATCGTCGCCGGCGCCACCATTCCCGCCTACGCCACGCCGGAACGCATGCATCTGCTGATGGCGGGGCTCTTCGGTGCGGCGGTCCTCGTGATGGCGGGACTGTTGCTCGCCCCGACCTCACTTCACGGACCCATCGCCGTGATCGGTGGCGTGCGCGGTGCCTTGGTCCCGCTTGCGATCGTCACCCTCCTCGCTGCCGACAGGGTCAGCGTGACGAACACGGGCATCGCGAACGGACTCTGGTTCTCCATCGCCGAGATCGGCGGGGTGAGCGGACCGCTCGTCACCGGCGCCCTGGCGGATACCGACGCCGGCTACGAGGCCGCGCTCCTCACGATCGCTGCGATCGCCTCACTCGGCGGTCTCGTCGCCCTGCGATCACACCGACACCTCATCTCGACCTGAGGCGCCAGGCCGCTCAGGCGGGGATTGCATGCAGCCGGCGAGGAGCGCGTCGCTGCGCGGTCTACCGTTCATCCCGTGAATCGGCGCTCCCTCGTTCAACGTTCCTTGGTGATCGTGATGGCTGCGGTGGCGCTCGACCAGATCACCAAGTGGTGGGCGGAGTCTGCACTCGACAACGGGCGGGTCATCAACGTCCTCCCGACCCTCGAGTTCGACCTTTCCTACAACAGTGGCTTCAGCTTCGGCACCGGGTCGGGGTTTGGGCCATGGATCGGTCTGATCGTCATCGCCATGTGCGGCTTTCTCGGATGGTTGATCGTCACCGCCGAGACGCGCCTGCGCGCGGCCATTGCGGCGACGATCCTCGGCGGCGCGATCAGCAACCTGCTCGACCGGATCTTCCGTGCCGACGACGGCGTGCTCAGCGGCGAAGTCGTCGACTTCATCGACGTCACCTGGTACGCCGTGTTCAACGTCGCCGACATCTTCGTCGTGTGTGGCGCGATCGCCTTCGGCGCAAACGAGATCTGGCTGAGCCGTCAGGTCGACGACGAGATCGACGCTGTCGAGCCGATCGGCGACGGCACGCCCTAGCGCTTCCTCACGATGACGTTGCCAGCCGAGTAGCCGGCACCGAACGAACAGATCACCGCAAGGTCACCGGACTCAAGGCCGTCCTGATGGTGAGAGAACGCGATGATCGATCCGGCCGATGACGTGTTCGCGTAGTCCTGCAGGATGTTGGGCTGCTCATCCGACTCGGGCACCCGGCCCATCACCTTCTTGCCGATGAAGTCGTTCATCGACTTGTTGGCCTGGTGCAACCACAGCCGTTTGAGGCCGGTCGGGTCGATCCCCTCGTCCGTGCAGTGGTCAACGATGAGGTCGCTGACCATCGGCACGACCTGCTTGAAGACCTGCCGGCCATTCTGCATGAACTGCATGTCGCGACGATCGTCGAGCCCGTCGGGTCGGGTGCGGCGCAAGAACCCGTTGTTGTTGCGAATGTTGTTCGAGAAGGTGGTGATCAACCGAGTGCCGAGCACCTCGAACTGATGGTCGGACGTTGCGGCCTCCATGGCCTCAACGACCAATGCCGTGCACACATCACCGAAGATGAAGTGGCAATCGCGGTCACGCCACTCAAGGTGTCCGGAGCAGATCTCCGGGTTCACGATCAACACCGTGTTCGCCGAACCCGAGCGGATCATGTCGGCTGCGTTCTGTACGGCAAAGGTGGCCGACGAGCAGGCGACGTTCATGTCGTAGGCGAATCCCTTGATGCCGAGTGCCTCCTGCACCTCGATCGCGACCGCCGGATAGGCGCGCTCATGGTTCGATGCAGCGCAGATGACGGCATCGATCTGATCGCTACTGCGGCCCGCCTGAGCCATTGCCTGACGGGCTGCATCGACCGCCATTTCGGTCATGATTCCCGGCTCGTCGTCTTCTCGCTGACGAAGCAGCGGATGCATGACGTCGGGATCGAGCACGCCGGACTTGTCCATCACATGGCGACGCTCGATGCCCGATGCCTTGACGATGAAGTCGACGTCGGAGTGCGGGATCGCCTCCCGCTCACCAGCTGCGATCGCTTCGGCGTGGAGGGCATTGTGCTTGTCGGCGAAGGCGTTGAACGCGACGACCAACTCCTCGTTGGTGATCACCTCGGGCGGGGTGAACACCCCGGAGCCGCTGATGACCACCTCACGCATGTTCCCCATGGCCGGGAGCGTAGATCGCACGACTCGCCGGCAGGGGAAATGGCCACTCGAGCGCACTTCACCGAACCGCCGCCATACCGACAGGATCGGCCGCCTCGCAGGTCTCCGAATCGTGGCTGACGACGTGCCCGCCGCCTAGCTCCACGCCACAGTGTTCGTCCTCGACACCGGCACCCTCGAACTCCGCACCCCCGAGCGGATGCGGACAACCCGGTGGGGGGTGGGTCCCTTCTCACGCGACCGCTAGCCTCGTCGCCGGAAGGTTGCCAGAGCGGACGAATGGGGCGGCCTCGAAAGCCGTTGTGGCCTCCGGGTCACCATGGGTTCGAATCCCATACCTTCCGCCACCCAACGCCGGCCTTGCGGGGCCGGCGTTGCCGCGTCCGGAGTGGGCGGGCAGCTTCGCCGACGGATCGCCGTCGTCGATCAACACAAAGATCGTGGAGTTCAGTTCAGAGGGTGTCCTACGATCGGCCCATGAGCGACATTCCACCGCCACCGGGTCCCGGTCAGCAGGGATACGGCGCCCAAGGTGGCGCCGATGTCTGGGGGGACGACACCAATGGCCGGGCCGGGTTCGGCAACCGCCTCGGGAGTTACCTCCTCGACGCCCTCCTGTACGGCACCGTCATGACTGCCCTGATCTCTCTCGGAGCCTTGATGTTTGTGGGTGAACTGTTCTTCGACTCGTGGGCCCCCGACGAAGAAGTGGATGACGGGATCGTGGCGGGCGCAGTCCTTTTGGGGGGCATCGGCCCCTTGCTGGTCATGATCGGGTACATCGTGCAGCTTGGCCGGACCGGCCAGACCTGGGGTCGACAAATCGTCGGCAACAAGGTGATCCGGGTGGACAACGGCGGCGTTCCGGGCATCGGGCGCGCCCTTGGACGGGAACTCTTCGCATGGATCGTCTCCGCCAGCATCCTGTACCTCGGCTATCTGTGGATGATCTGGGACGACGATCGCCAAACCTGGCACGACAAGGTCGCCGGGACGATCGTGGTGCGCTCACGCTGAATTCACACCCTCGTGGAGATCGTGCTCGTCCATCCCGAGATCGCTCCGAACACCGGGGCGATCATCCGGCTGGCTGCGAACACGGGTGCAGGCCTCCATCTGGTCGAACCCCTGGGGTTCGAACTCGACGACCGGCTCTACTCTCGGGGCGGACTCGACTACCACGAGCTCGCCGCGGTCACCGTCCACCCCGACCTCGCTGCGCTTGACGCCGCACTCCCGGGAACCTGGTGGGGGTTCTCAGCCCGCGGCTCGACCCGGTTCACCGACGCGCCGATCAATGCTGACGATGTCCTGGTGTTCGGCGCAGAACGCGCTGGTCTCACCGACGCCGCTCAAGCCCGAATCGGGAACGAACAGCTCCTGAGCATCCCCATGGTCGAGGGCAGCCGCAGCCTCAACCTCGCCAACGCTGTTGCGGTGGTCGTCTACGACACGTGGCGGCGGCATGGCTACCCCGGGGCGACCAGTGGCGGCACCGTGGCTGAGGCACCGCTGCAGCCACCATTCTGAGGTCGAAGAGCCACACGGACCCCAACGGTCGCCAGTGAGCATGCTCCGCACCGGCTCGCNAATCAGGCGCGCCTGACGTTCGCTGCCAGACTGGTGCCGTGCAGATCCGGATGATCGCCACCGACCTTGACGGCACATTCTTCGGTGCCGACCACCGTCCCGAAGCTCGATCGGTCGCCGCCATGAACGCCGCTCAAGCCGCCGGCATCATCTGTGTGGCCATCACCGGCCGCAGCCACATGGGCGGAATCCCACTCGCGACCTCCACCGGTGCCGAACTGGATTGGTTCATCGGTTCAAACGGCGGCCACCGGGTCAACCTCCGCACCCGTGAGATCGAGGAGCGCTTGTGCTTCGCCGACGCCGACGTGGCCGAGCTTCGCCGGCGGCTCGAGGCGGAGGACGACGGCTTCGCGTTCGGGTGGGAAGCCGGCGATCAACTGCATTGGGAAGCGCCGTTTATCGAGCTGTACCCGAGTCGGCTGACCGGCAACGCGCTTCGAGACGAGGACCGCCTGAGTGATGGCACCACGCCGACCGGGGTCGGGAAGATGTTCGTCGCCCACCCCGACCTCGGGCACAGTCGACTGATCGAACGGCTCCAGCCTCATGTCGGCCATCACCACGCGACCTCCTCGGGCATCAACTTTGCCGAAGTCACTCCTCATGGAGCGGACAAGGGCACCGCCCTGGCCCGCCTCTGCGCCCAACTCGACATCGTGGCAGAAGAGGTCGTGGCGTTCGGCGACAACCTCAACGATCTCACCATGCTCGAATGGGCCGGACGGGGCGTTGCGATGGGCAATGCCCTCGACGAGGTCAAGGCCGTCGCTGACGAAACCACCTCGACCAATGTCGAGTTCGGGGTCGCTCGGATCCTCGAAGAACTCGTCTGATCGTGACGTTGCGCATCTTTCCCGGCTGGTGGGTTGTCGCCGCAGTCTTCCTCGTCTTGTCGGCAGCCTCAGGCCTGATCTTCTACGGACTCGCCGTCTACCTCGACGCCCTCACCGACGAGCAGCCGTTCTCGACCACGAGCGTCTCGCTCGCCACCTCGGTCTTCTTCATCGTCGCCGGTGTGGCCGGCCGGGTCATCGCTCCGATCATNGAGACGCGCGACATCCGACTGGTGATCGCACTCGGCGCTCTCCTCGGCGGCGTGAGCCTCGCCGTCCTCGGCACGGTCGACTCACTCGTCGAGCTCTACACGGTCTACGTCGTGCTCGCCCTCGGCTTCGCAATGGCAGGTGTGCTGCCGGCCACAACCCTCGTGACTCGCTGGTTCCATGGGCGCCGGGCACTTGCCCTTGCCATCGCCTCGACCGGACTGTCCGTCGGCGGCCTCACCTACACCCAGTTCGCCGCCTGGCTGATCGGCGACCGCAGTCTCGCCGATGCAGCTCCGATCCTCGGCCTCGTCTACGTCATCTCGATCCTTGCCACGCTGCCGCTGCTGGTCCCTTCACCGGCCCACCGGGGGCTCGAGCCAGAAGGCGCCGAGAACGCTGCGAACGACGGCGCGGTCGACGGCATCGACTACGACACCGCCATCCGCACCCGTTTCTTCGTTGTCGTGCTCATCGGCTTCGTCTTGGCAATGGGCGCCCAAGTCGGCGGCCTCTCCCAGATCGCGAACCTCGGCTCCGAACGCGTCGACTCCTCGACCGGAGCCCTCGCGGTGTCGGCGATCGCGGTCGGCAGCGCGATCGGGCGCCTCGTCGGGGGCTTCATCGCCGACCGCCTCCCGTTGGTGACGTTCACCATCGTGCTCGCCTTCGTGCAGGGGATCACGCTGATCGGTATTGCGTTCGCCGACGGTCGCATCGCTCTCGTGGTCGTCGCCTTCTGCTTCGGCACCACGATCGGCAACCTCTTGATGCTCCAGCCGCTGCTGATCGCCAGCGCATTCGGCGTAACGGCGTACCCGCGCATCTTTGCCTTCCAGCAGCTCATCATCACCGTTGGCATCGCCGGCGGGCCACTGCTGCTCGGTGCGCTGCGCGACGCGTCGTCGTATCGCGCGAGCTATGTGGTGTCCGGGTTGTTGTCGATGGCAGCCGCAACAGTGATGGCGGCGAGCGGGACACGCCGTCCATCGCCTGCGTCGGTCGTCTAACAGAGTTCGGGGTAGGCGAACAGCGCCGGCGTTCCTCCGGTGTGGATGAAGACGATCTGATCGTCGCTCGACCATCGGCCGGTCCGGACATGATGGATGAGACCGGCCATGCCCTTGCCGGTGTACACCGGGTCGAGGAGCACCCCCTCGAGCGTGGCGCACATCTCAACGGCCTCGTGCATCGCATCGGTCGGGACCCCGTAGGCATCGCCGACATGGGTGTCGTCGATCACGACGGCGGCGGGGCCGAAGGTGCGGTCGAGGCCGAGTTGCTCGATGACCCCTTCGGCGAGCGAGCGAACGATCGGTGCGAGGTACTCGTCGGAACCACCCGCACTCACGCCCAGAACTGGCACCGCCGACCGCTTGATCGCGAGGCCGGCGATGAGCCCCGCCTGCGTGCCGCCCGAGCTGGTGGCATGGACGATCTCGGCCGGGGTGAACCCCACGGCGTCGGCTTGTCGCAGGACCTCCACTGCGGCGGTGCGGTAACCGAACGCCCCGACGACCGACGACCCGCCGAGCGGGATGGCATACGGCCTTCGACCGGCGGCCTCGAGTTCGTCAGCCCGCGCAGCAAGCGCAGCATCCATGTCGGTGCCGGCAGGATGATCGAGCACGGTGGCGCCGAGCAACGCGTCGAGTTGGAGATTGCCGCCCCGGTTGTACGCGTCGGGCCACTCGGGAAATCGATGCTCGAGCAGGAGTTCACACTCGATGCCGAGGCGGGCGGCAGCAGCGGCGGTCTGCCGGCAGTGATTGCTCTGCGTCGCACCGATCGTCAGCACGACATCGGCATCCTGCGCCAGCGCGTCGGCCAGGAGGTACTCGAGCTTGCGAACCTTGTTGCCGCCGATCGCGAGACCGGTTGCGTCATCGCGTTTCATCCAGATCCGGGGACCCCCGAGTGCAGCCGACAGGCGATCGAGTGGTTCGAGCGGGGTCGGAAGGTGGGCAAGGCTGACGTGCGGGATGGCGGTCGGCATGGCCGCAAGGTATCGCCCGGTTACGCTCCGGTCATGGCCGTGATGACCCGTCAGCCCGCCGACTGGACCGACCGTGCACCGCTCAAGATCCGAGCTGTGCGCGAGATCCGCGCTACCCCCCAGGAGGTGTGGGACGTGCTGTGCGATCACGAACGGTGGCCGGAGTGGTTCAGCGCGCTCGACAAGGCAGAGGCGACCGGCGGGACCGGCCTCGGATCGACCCGCACCGTCTGGGTAGCGAAGAAGCCCATCCACGAGGAGTTCATCGTCTGGGACGAGCCTCGTTCCTGGGGCTTCTCCGTCGTTGAAGCCGAGGGGCCGCTCGGTCTCGTCACCGAGACGCTCAACGAGCGGGTCGACATCCAGGTTCTCTCCGACGACCGAGTTCGGGTCACCTACTTGATGGCGCTCCAACCGAAGCCCCGCACCGGGCTGCTCTTTCGCGTGCTCAAGCGGCAGCTGACGAAGACACTCCGCCAGTCACTTGCTGGACTCGAGCGCCGCATCGAAGCGCAACGCGCCTGACGGAGCGGTGTCGGGTCAGCTGACCCAGCTCTTCACCTTCTCGATATCGGCCATCGGATTCGGGCCGGTCGGCGAGATCTGCAGGTGCGTCACCCCGGCCGCCCGGTAGGCCTCCACCCGCTCGCGCACGAAGCCCTCGTCACCGACGAGTGCCGTGGCGTCGAGGTAGTCCTGGGGGACGAGCGCCATCGCCTCGTCCTTCTTGCCGTCAAGATACAAGTCCTGGATCTGCTCGGCTTCCTGCTCGTAGCCGTACTTGCGGAAGATGTTGTTGTAGAAGTTTTTGCCCTTCGCGCCCATGCCGCCGACGTACAGCGCCGTCATGAAGCGACCGGCGTCGCGGATCTTGCGAGCCATTTCGTCGTCGTCGGTGATGCACAGTGCACCACCGGTCGAGACCTGGAGCGGGCCGAGGGCAGGATCACGCTTGGCGAGGCCGGCGTCGAGATCGGCCTTCCACACACCATCAGCCTTGTCGGGATGGAAAAAGGCGGGCAGCCAGCCGTCGGCGACCTCGGCGGTGAGCTCGACGTTCTTCGGACCGAGCGAAGCGAGATAGATCGGGATGTCCTCGCGCACCGGATGGTTGATCAGCTTCAGTGGCTTGCCGAGCCCCGTGCCCTGATCCTGCGGAAGCGGGAGCTGGTAGTTCGGGCCGTCGTGCACGACGACCTCTCGCCGCCAGATCGCACGACAGATCTCCATGATTTCGCGCTGCCGGCCGAGGGGCTTGTCGTACTTCACGCCGTGGAACCCCTCGATGACCTGCGGGCCGGACGCCCCGAGGCCGAGGATGAAGCGCCCGCTCGATACTGCGTCGAGCCCGGCAGCGGTCATGGCGATCGTGCTGGGGGTACGGCCGTAGATGTTGAAGATGCCCGAACCGAGCTCCATGGTGTCGGTCTTCGCAGCGAGGTAGCCGAGGATCGACACCGCGTCGAAGCCATAGAGTTCCGGCACCCAGCCGACATCAATGCCGGCCTTCTCCAGATCAGCGGCTTCGGCGGCGGCCAGCCGCGGGTCGCCGGAGTACGTGAGCATCATCGACAGCTTCATGGCGCAGAGCGTATGCGGGACACGGCACGAAGAGAAACTGGCAGTGGGGATGCCAAAACCTCTACCCTCGCAGCATGACGACCTACGGGGACTGGAATGGCACGATCGGGCGGACCGTCGATGACTCGACACCGGACTGGCCCGAACCGCCCCATCCCGGCGAAGACGCCCCCAACGTCGTCGTCGTGCTCTTCGACGATCTCGGCTTCTCACAGCTTGGGTGTTACGGCTCATCGATCGACACGCCGAACATCGACGCCCTCGCCGCCGATGGCCTGCGCTACACGAACTTCCATGTGACACCGCTGTGCTCTCCCACTCGTGCGGCGCTCCTCACCGGCCGAAACCACCACGCCGTCGGCATGCGGGGCGTGTCGAACATGAACAGCGGCTTCCCCAACCTCACCGGGCAGATCTCCGACCACGCTGCGACGATGGCCGAAGTGCTGCACGACGAGGGCTACTCGACGTTCGCCGTCGGCAAGTGGCACCTCGCCCCCATGGAGCAGTGCTCAGCGGCCGGCCCCTACGACCAGTGGCCACTGCAGCGGGGCTTTGATCGCTTCTACGGCTTCCTCGACGGCGAGACCGACCAGTTCAGCCCGTCGCTGACCTACGACAACCACCACATCGACCCGCCGAAGGGCCCCGATGAGGGCTACCACGTCAGCGAGGACATCATCGACAAGGCGATCCAGTTCATGCACGACTCGGTGTCGGTGCGCCCCGATCGCCCGTTCTTCCTCTACGCCGCCTTCGGCGCCACCCACGCACCACACCAGGCACCGCAGTCCTACCTCGACAAGTACCGCGGGGCATTCGACCAAGGCTGGGACGACGTCCGCGCCGAATGGTTCGCCCGTCAGCAGGAGTTGGGCCTCCACATCGAAGGCACCCAACTCGCGCCCCGCAACCCCGGAGTCGAGGCATGGGACGACATGCCCGAGGTGCACCAGCGCCTCGCAGCCCGCCTCCAGGAGGCATTTGCCGCATTCCTCGAGCACACCGACGCCCAGGTCGGGCGCCTGATCGACTCGCTGCGCAACCTCGGGCAACTCGACAACACCATCGTGATGGTGCTGGCCGACAACGGCGCCTCCCAGGAAGGTGGTCCGTTCGGTGTCATGCATGAGATGAAGTTCTTCAACGGCATCCGTGAAACGCCGGAGCAGGCCATCGACCACCTCGACGAAATCGGTGGTCCTCACAGCCACACCAACTATCCGTGGGGATGGGCCCAAGCTGGCAACACGCCGTTCAAGTGGTACAAGCAGAACACGCATGAAGGTGGCGTGCATGTGCCGCTCGTCGTGCACTGGCCCGAGGGCCTCGGTGATGTCGGCGGCGAACTCCGCCACCAGTTCCACCACGTCAACGACATCGCACCGACCATCTACGAGGCGTGCGGCGTCACACCCAAGGACACCTACGGCGGCCGCGAACAGATGCCGATCAGCGGCACCTCGCTCGGCTACACGTTCACCGGCACCGACGAGCCGAGCCGCAAGGGGGTCCAGTACTTCGAGATGGGCGGCCACCGGGGCATCTGGCTCGACGGCTGGAAAGCGGTGACTCGGCACGAGGCCGGCACCTCATTCGACGACGACACGTGGGAGCTGTACCACGTTGCGGTCGACCCATCGGAGTGCACCGATCTCGCCGCATCGAACCCCGAGAAGCTCGCCGAACTCATCGACCGCTGGTGGGAGGAGGCCGAACTCCACGGCGTGCTCCCCCTTGACGACCGCATGCTCCAACTCTTCGGCACCCGCCACCGCGACCGATCGCCTCACCCGGCCAGCAGGCGCTATGTCTACCGTCCGCCGATCGCACCCCTGCCGTCGCAGGCCGGGGCCTCGCTCGGCGGCCGTAGCTTCGACGCGATCGCCACCGTGCGCCGCGAAGCGGGTCAGGGCGGCGTGCTCTTCGCGACCGGTACAGAGAATTCCGGCATCGCCTTCTTCGTGAAGGACGATCACCTCGTGTTCGACTACAACGCGTTCGACCGCCACACGATCATCCGTTCCGACTCGCCGATCCCCGACGGTGCCACCACCCTGCATGCACAGTTTCTCCGAGGGCCGAAGCGCACCGCCGTGGTCACGCTCACTGTCGACGGCGACATCGTGGGGTCGGGCGAGATCCCGTGGATGATGAGCACGATCTCCTCCGTCGGCATGTCGGTCGCGCTCGACGCAGGATCACCGGTGAGCCGTGAGTACTCGGCCCCGTTCGCCTTCGAGGGCGACCTTCAGACGATGGAGTTCCAGCTGATCAGCCGACAGGACGCCGAGGCACGCAAGGCCGAGCTGGCAGCCGAGATGGGCCGGCAGTAGCGCTCAATCGAGCGGTACCAGCTCAACCAACGTCTCCATCGAGTCGATCCACTCCTCGGCAGTGCGTCGCCACGGAGCAGCGACCACATGGTCGACGCCCGCCTCGGCGTACGCCTCGGCCTCGTCGACGATCTGGCGATGGTCCATCCCGTTCGGATCCCAGCCGGTGCGATAGCTCACGACGAAATCATCGCCGGCACCCGCCTCCCGCAAGCGATCGACAAGCGCCGCCATCTCGTCGGGCGACATCGAGATGCCCTGATAGCCGTCGGCCTGGCCAGCTCGGGCAATCGCAGCGTCTGACGTGCCACCGATCCAGATCGGGATCGGCCCGACCGGCTTCGGCTGAATCTTGAACTCCTCCAACGTGAAGAAGTCGCCTCGGTACGTGGTCGGATCGGTGGTCCAGGCGAGTCGCATGAGTTCAAGGGCCTCGTCCATGCGTCGGCCTCGGGTGTGGAAGTCCTGACCCAGCGCCTCGAACTCGGCCTTGGACCAACCAACACCGGCACCCAGTGTCACCCTGCCCCCGCTCAGCCGATCGAGGCTCGCGAGCTGATTCGCGAGTTGGAGCGGGTGATGTTGGGGCACCACCATGACACTCGTGCCGAGCCGGATCCGGCTCGTGACAGCGGCGGCCCAACCAAGCGTGAGCACGGGATCGAACAGGTACGGCGACGGATACCCCTGGGATGCCGGGATCGCGACATGGTCCGAAACCCACACGTCGGCAAAGCCGAGTTCCTCGGCCCGAACAGCCACCGAAGCGATCGCCTCAGGCGACGCGGCACGACCGTATTGCGGCAAGTGCACTCCCAATCGCATGATCGGACGGTAGCGGGTGGTCAGGAGCGAAGGATCTTCTCCATCGCCTTGCCCTTCGCGAGCTCGTCGACGAGCTTGTCGAGATACCGAACCTGTTGCGTCAGTGGGTTCTCGATCTCTTCGACGCGCACTCCACAGATCACGCCGGTGATCAGCGACGCATTCGGGTTGAGCTTGGCCTCGGCAAAAACATCCTCGAATGTCGACTCTGCATCGAGATGGCGGTCGATATCGGCCGTCGACAGACCGGTCAGCCAGGCGATCACCTCGAGCAGCGCACGCTCGGAATGGCCCTTCTTCTCCGCCTTGGTGACGTAATGCGGATACACCTCCGCCAAGGTCAGCGACGCTATGCGTTCGTCGTGAGAAAGCGCTGCCATGGTCTCAACCTAGACCAGGCGTTGCGCAGCCGTTCCCTGATGGGCCAACGTTGCTCATGAGCCTCGCTGAACTCGGACCCGATCTCGCCACCGCTGCAGAAGCCCTCGATGCCGACACGGTCGAGCTGCGGCGGGCGATCCACCACGACCCCGAGCTCGGCCTGCATCTCCCGGAGACGCAGACGAAGATCACCGAGGCGCTCACCGGCCTCGGTCTCGACATCACGCTCGGCGAGTCGACCACGTCGGTCGTCGCCGACCTCGATTCGGGCAAGCCCGGCCCCACCGTGCTGCTGCGCGGCGATATGGATGCCCTCCCGCTGCAAGAGGACTACCCCTCCGATTTCAAGAGCAAGCACGACGGACGGATGCACGCCTGCGGGCACGACACCCACGTCGCCATGCTGGTCAGCGCCGCAAAGCTTCTGGCCGACAGCAAGGACTCCTTCACCGGGAAGATCCGTTTCATGTTCCAGCCCGGCGAGGAAGGCTTCCACGGCGCGAAGTTCATGATCGAAGAAGGCGTGCTCGACGGTGTCGACCGGGCGTTCGCGATCCATGCCTTCACCAACATGCCCTCGGGCATGATCACCACCAAGGACGGGGCGATCATGGCCTCAGCCGACCGATTCGAGATCACGATCCATGGCGAAGGCGGCCACGCTTCGGCGCCTCACCAGTGCACCGACCCGATCCCGGCCATGGCCTCGACCATCACCGGGCTGCACACGATGGTCGGTCGTTCCATCGAGGCAACCCAATCCGGGCTCGTCACCGTCGCCCATGTCGAGGCGGGAACGACCAACAACATCATCCCGCATCAGGCATGGATGGAAGGCACGATCCGCGCCCACGACGAGCACACCCGCGAGACCCTCCAGAACAACATCAGCCGAGTCGCCGAAGGCAACGCCGCCGCCCATGGCTGCACCTGCACCACCAACGTCACGCCCGGCTACCCGGTGACGATCAATCACGCAGGCCAACAGGAACTCGTCGCCCAGGTCACCAACGAGATCATGGGCAGCGGCACATTCGTTGCGATGCCCCGACCCGTGATGGGCGCCGAGGACTTCAGCTATGTCCTTCAACACGTGCCGGGCTCGATGGCCTTCCTCGGCGTATGTCCCGACGACGAACACTGGTCGACGGCGGCGCCGAACCACTCGAACCTCATGCGAGTGAACGAGGACGCAATGCGCAACGGCGTCGCCCTCTACGCCGGAATGGCGCTCGTCGGCTGAGCCTTACATCGTGAAGCGGAGGTTGCGGGCCGCCTTCTCGCCCCATTCGTCATCACCCGTCCAAGAGATCCGGCCAGCGTCGATGCGTGCTTGTGGGTCGACTCGGCCACACGCCAGCATCACAAACGTCTCCGTGTCGGCGGTAAGGGTGAACGTCGGATCGGCGAGCGAATCGACCAGGCCGGCACGTCCGTCGACCGCAACATGCATTGTGCGAGGTGTGCCACCCGTGACCTCGACGGTCATCGACATCCCGTCCTCAAGGCCGATCTTCTTGCCGGCGATGTACCCCATCGAACGGTGGACTTCGTTCAGTGCTTGCTCAGCGGTCGGGCCGCCATCGGGCAGCTCGATACCGAGCGGAATGGCGATGTCCCGGTTGTGAACCCACAGATCGAAGACGCGGATCTGCAAGAAGTTGCCGTACGCCTGCGGACCAACCGGTGTCATCGACGGTTCGTCGACAACCGAAGGGTCGAGCGACTCGAGGTCGGCAACGCGGGCGTCGGCGATGGCCGCGACAGCGGAGATGAACTCGGCCGGCGACATCGACGCCGCTTCCTCCATGAACTGGGCGGCGATGCCGAAGTCGAAAAGGTCTTCGGGGTCGGGTACCCACCCCGTGAGTGCTTTGTCGATCCCCACGGCGTGCGCGACACACGCACGGATATCCCAATCGGGACACAACGATTGCGCGGCAAGTTGGACGTCGCTGAGGCTGGCGATCACCGACGTGAGTTCGTCGTACGCGATGCGATGAGCGGCGGTGTAGTCAGCAAGCGATGTCATGGGTGTCGACCGTAGTGTCCCGCAGACTGGACTGCCGAGTAGCCCGCGACGTCAATTGTCAGCCAGACTGTCAGTTATGAGTGACGCTGAACTTCAGAGGGTTGAAGCCGCCCTCGACACCCTCCTCGCCGACAACGATCCCTCGACCCAGAGCTACGAGGAATTCCGAGGCCACCAGTTCGACCACGGCCTCGCCTGGGTCATGTACCCCGAGGGCCACGGCGGCCTCGGCGTGCGGCCCCAGTTGCAGAAGGTCGTCAACCAGCGCCTGCATGAGGCAGGAGCACCCCCGATGGACGCATCGATGTTCTTCATCGCCCTGGCGGGCCCGACAATCCTCACCCACGGCTCAGAAGAGGTGAAGCAGCGCTTCCTCCGACCGATGTTCACCGGCGAGGAGAAGTGGTGCCAGTTGTTCTCCGAACCCGGCGCCGGCTCCGACTTTGCTGGTCTCGGCACCAAGGCGATCAAGGACGGTGACGAATGGATCGTCAACGGCCAGAAGGTGTGGAACACACTCGCCCACATCGCCGACTTCGGCATGCTCGTCACCCGAACCGATCCGAACGTGCCCAAGCACCGCGGCATGACCTATTTCGCCCTCGACATGAAGGCCCCGGGTGTTGAGGTTCGCCCGCTGCGGCAGATCACCGGCGAGGCCGAGTTCAACGAGGTCTACATGACCGACGTGCGCGTGCACGACGACTACCGCATCGGCGCCGAGGGCGAGGGCTGGCGCGCTGCGCTCACCACCCTGATGAACGAACGCACCGCGATCGGCGGCAGCGGTGGTGGCTCGGGCGGTCCGAAGCGTGGCGGCGGTGCAATCGCCGGCCTTACCGCCATCTGGGAGAAGGCCCCCGAGTGGGTGCGCACGCCACAGAATCGCGACGACGTCATGAAGCTCTGGATCAAGGCCGAGGCGCTGCGCCTCACCAATATGCGGGCCTCGCAGGCCGCGAAGGCCGGCAATCCGGGCCCTGAAGGCTCCGTCGGCAAGTCGATGATGGCCACACTCAACCAGGCCATCTTCGAAAAGGCCGTCGACCTGCAGGGCATGGAAGGTCAGATCGAGTTCGACTACACCTTCCGTCGCCCCGGCGAGGTCGACCTCACCGGCTCCGGTGCCGGTGTCGGCTACGCCTTCCTGCGGGCTCGGGCCAACTCCATCGAAGGCGGCACCACCGAGGTCATGAAGAACATCCTCGGCGAGCAGGTGCTTGGACTTCCGGGTGAGCCTCGGGTCGACAAGGAGATCCCCTGGATCGACGTCCCTCGGGGCTGATCCGGAGAATCCCGAACCGCCGACCCGACGTTTAGCCGTCGACGAGTTCGGTGATCAGCGGATAGAGCTGGCGCTTGATCGTCGCCAGATTGTCGCCGGCCGTACCTGCGAGTGGTGCGACACGGGCGATGGCCGCGTCGGTCAGCCCGTCCAGCGGGAGCGCCTCGTCGACGATTCCTGCGGCTGCGGCGTCGGGACCGGTGTAGCGGTGACCAACAACGACGGCGCGGGCAAGTTCTGACGCTGCAATCCGCGAACGGGCGACGTTCATCAGCCCGGGCGGGAAGTTCATGGCGAGGTGCACCTCGGGCAGGTTCCAGAAGCCGCGGTCCTCTCGCATCACGGCCTGGTCGTGCGCGAGCACGACGAACGCACCGAGCCCGAAAGCGTGGCCGGTCACGGCTGCGGCAGTCGGCACGCCGAGCAACATGATCCGGTGCACCAGCCGGAAGCACGAATCGACGTAGGCAACGACATCCCCGCTCTCGGCCGTCGCCATCCACGGCGTGTCGAGGCCGTTGGAAAAGTGCTTCGGTGCCGACGAGGTAGTGACAAGTGCCTTTGGCCCTTCAGCCGCCTCCACCTCGTCGAGCAGTTCGTTCATCGCCGCCACCCAGGCGACCGACGTCATGTTTTCGTCGTCGCCAACATCGATCACGAAGACGTCACCGGTACGGCTCATCGAAGGGGTTCCCATGCGGACGATAGTAATAACCGTTCACAGCGCGTCAACGTGCGGGCGGTGGGTCCCGGTCGTACGCTGCCGCCCATGACTGCCATCGCTTTCGACGACATCGACGCCATCAACGCCCAAGCCTCCGAAGAGTACGGGGAGTGGGGCGACGAACTCGTCGTCACACAGGAGATGATCAACCAGTTCGCCGACCTGACCGGCGACCACCAGTGGATTCATGTCGACGTCGAGCGCTGCGAGAAGGAGAGTCCCTTCGGTGGCCCGATCGCCCACGGTTTCCTGACCCTCAGCCTGATGCCGAGCCTGATCTCGATGCCGGTCCAGCTCACCGGCATGAAGAACGTCGTGAACTTCGGCTCCGGCGGTCTGCAGTTCCGCCGACCGGTCCCGGCCGGGGCCACCCTGCACGCCCGCTCCCGCGTCGTGCGCGCCGAGAAGCACAAGCTCGGCACACTGCTCACCTTCGAGTCGGCGATCCATGTGAAGGACAGCCCGAAGCCGTCGCTGACCTACCTGTCGATGATCCTCTTCCAGGGCTGATGATGACCGGCGGGAACATCGCCGCCGAATTCCACGCCGCCGCGATCGACCGACTCGAGGCGCCGTTCCTTCTCGACGGCAAACGCACCTGGACCTATGGCGAGTTCTTCGACCAGGTCCGGGTCTTCGCGGCCGCCCTCGTCGACGCAGGTGCGCAACCCGGCGATCGCGTGCTCGTGCAGGTGGAGAAATCGCCCGAAGCGGTCGCGCTCTACCTTGCGTGTCTCTGGGCAGGCGCAGTGCACGTGCCGCTCAACCCTGCATTCACCACCGACGAGCGTCGCTACTTCATCGACGACGCCGAACCGGCGGTCATCGTCGTCGACCCGTCGATGGCCGAGGACCCAACCTGGCTGACGCTCGACCCCGTCGGCGGCGGAAGCCTCGCCCGTCGCACGGTGGTCGCCCCGGTCACCGAACCGGTGGAACGAAGCGACGACGACCTCGCTGCAATCCTCTACACGTCAGGAACCACCGGCCGACCCAAAGGCGCCGCCCTCACCCACGAGGGACTCCGAGCCAACGCCCACGCCCTTCACGACACATGGCACTTCACCCCTGACGATCACCTCATCCACGGCCTGCCGATCTTCCACGTCCACGGCCTCTTCGTGGCACTCCACTGCGCGCTGCTGTCCGCCATTCCCGTCACCTTCCTGCGTCGCTTCGATGTCGATGCGGTACTCGATGGGTTTGCGAAGGGCACCGTCTTCATGGGCGTGCCGACCCACTACGCCCGGCTCTGCGCGTCGCCGCGCCTCACGGCCGAGCGATGCGCGTCGATGCGGCTGTTCACGTGTGGGTCCGCGCCACTCACAGAACCGGCCTTCGCTGCGTTCACCGATCGAACCGGGCATCGGATCTGTGAGCGCTACGGCATGTCCGAAACGGGCATCACCACCTCGAACCCTTACGACGGTGACCGCATCGCCGGCACGGTCGGCTACGCCCTCCCGGGCGTCGAGGCCCGCATCGTCGACACCAACGGGGCTGACGTCGCCGCCGGCGAGGTCGGGGTCGTCGCCATCCGAAGCCGTCAGGTCATGCGCGAGTACTGGCGGCGACCTGACGCAACCGCCGACGCGTACACCGACGACGGCTGGTTTGTCACCGGCGACATCGCCACCATGGCCACCGATGGCCGGATCACCCTGCAGGGTCGGGCGAGCGACATGATCATCAGCGGTGGCGAGAACATCTACCCCAAGGAAATCGAGCTCGTCCTCGACGAAATCGACGGGGTCACCGAGTCCGCTGTCATCGGCCTTCCCGACCCCGACTTCGGCGAGCAGGTGGTGGCCGTCCTCGTCTGCGAGGGGACGCCGCTCGGCGACGCCGACATCCGACCTGCGCTCGACACCGCCCTGGCGCGGTTCAAACACCCGCGTCGGATTGAGGTGATCGACGAGCTCCCGCGCAACGCGATGGGCAAGGTCCAAAAAGGCGTGCTGCGCAAACGCTATGCGTCGACCGACGCTGGCTGACTCCGCCGAGCGAGCAGCTGCCGCACCATCGCCATGACCACGACAAGGGCGGCGAGAGGACCAAGGAGGCGAAGGGTGCCACGGCCCACCGAGGACTCATAGTCCTCGATCAGGTGGTCGGCCGCCGCTGCCGCTTCCGTGAACGCGCCCTCGACCCAGAGATCCTGCATCCGCGCCAGTTGGTCGGCGGCATCTCGACCAGCCATGCCGAGGGTCGAAAGCAGCCCTCGGTCGCCGGTATCGAGCCGCAACGCCTCAGCGACGTGATCGAGCGCCTCCCGCTGCGCTTCGTAGCGCGCCCGGGTGGGGTCCATCGAGGTGGAGGCCGTCTCGAAGTGTTCCTGAACATGCGGGCCGATCTCGAGTTCGGCCGTCGCCGCCGCCTCGACCATCTCGTCGCGAGCCACGACCAAGTCCGAGACCTCCTCCTGGATCGCTGCGACATCGTCGAAGCGCCACGTGGCCATCGCATCACGGAGCAGCGGCGGCAGCGACCACGGCGCCGCACGTATCTCAAGTGCTCGGTATGCCTCCAGCGCCTCGGCGCGGTGATCGAGTTCGGTCCGCTGGTCATCGTCGGCCGAGAGCCGCATGGCATCGCTGGTCGACTCGATGCCGCCGAGCACTTCGTAGACGTCGGTGAAGCGACGCCAGTCGATGACGTCGGCGACGAATGTGTCGCCGGTCCCTCCGTAGGCGGTCACCCCACCCTCGAGCGAGGTCAATACCGTGGCGGTGATGTCAGCGTCGCTCACCGACGCCAGGGCGGTCATGGCGATGACCCACCGGCCAAAGCGTGGCGACACCGCCACGCCCTGGGAAGTCGAAATCCGGTCGGCCAGAGCAGCGGCGTAATCGGTGCGAAGGGCGGGATCGGAGAACGGCAGCGGATCGAGCCAGGCGATCGCGATCGCCCGCAACGCAACCGCCGGCGAGGCGTCGAGTGGCAGGACGAAGGCCCCCTCTTCGGCCCGACGGAGGTCGGCGCCGCCCGTGTAGCCCTGACGGAACTCGATCGCCTCGGGACGATCGATCGGCACCCAGCGCGCCAGTTCCTCCACCAGGAAGCCGAGGTCGTCCCCCAACCAGTCGCTCGGGCCGTCAGGCGTTGCGACCGTCACGTCGATCGGCCCGTCGATCGGCCGGCGAACGTACTGATCCGGCGCTTCGACGACGACTGGCAGGGCGACGTACTGCTCCTCGATCGAACGATGAGCGCGGAGCTCGAGTCCGGTGTCGGTTCTCGTGAGGTCATAGCCATCCGCGACAACGACGTCGTAGTCGCCGGGAATCTCAACGATGAGTTCGGCCTCGGCTCCCCGGCCGACGGCATACGGCGCGATCGACACCACTCCTTCGCTGACCCGGTCGAACGCATTGGGATCGCCCGTCAGACCCGACGCCCGCCAACGCACCACCACGTCGACCGGGCTCGAGTCGGGCGTCAACGCTTCAGGAAAGGGCACGAACCACTCAGCAAACCCGGCGCTGACCGACACGCTCACGGCCGTGGTGGACACGCCGCCGACGGACGCCGTCACATCGAGCGCCGTGGGAGGGAAGATCTCGAAGAAGCCGGTGAACGTCTCATCACTCGCCGTATTCGACAAGCGGTAGGTGTGCTGAACGGCGAACGACGCCGATGCCGGATCAACCGTCACGGTCGTGACCGCCTCGGCAGCGACAAGCCCCGGAGCGCGCGACTCCACCTCCTGTGCGCTCACCGGGGCTGAACCGAGCGTCGACAATACGAACGCGGCGGCCATGACCCAACACGTGAGACAAGCAAAGCGGCGGGGGTGCACGGCGTGTCACGGTACCGCTCCGATCGCTCTACGAGTTCGCGTGTTCTACGGTCTGGGCATGTCCCTCCCCGACTCCGGACTCAGCCACGACGAGGTGCTCGAACGACTCCGGTCGCTGCGCGGCGACGACGCACGCTGGCAGGACGGGCGTACCTTCGGTCTCGTCTACGACGGCGGACCCGAGGTGCACGCAATAGCCGAGGACGCCGCCGCGATGTATCTCCACGAGAACGCGCTCAACACCCTCGCCATCCCGTCGCTCGGCCAGATCCAGCGAGAGGTGGTCGGCACGATGGCCGCCTTGCTCCATGGTGATGACGCCACCGGCTTCATGACCTCCGGTGGTACCGAATCGATCCTGATGGCCGTCAAAACCGCCCGGGAACGGGCCCGGGCCGAGCGAGGTATCGAGCGCGGCGAGATCGTCCTCGCCGACACTGCCCACGCCGCCTTTCACAAAGCCGCCCACTACTTCGGACTCGATGTCGTCCTTGTCCCGTGCGCCGATGACTACCGATGCGACGTCGACGCCACGGCCGACGCAATCACAGATCGAACGGTTCTCGTCGTCGGTTCCGCTCCGCAGTACCCCCATGGGGTGATCGACCCGATCGAGGATCTCGCCCGCATCGGGGCCGAGGCTTCCGCCAATGTCCACGTCGATGCCTGCATGGGTGGCTTCGTTCTCCCGTTCATGGAACGACTCGGCGAGGATCTCCCACTCTGGGACTTCCGAGTCCCTGGCGTGACGACGATCAGCCTCGACGTGCACAAACTCGGATACGCGCCCAAGGGTGCGTCGATCATCCTTCATCGCGACAAGGCCTCGCGACGGTTTCAGACCTACACCTTCGACGCCTGGCGCGGCGGTTTCTACGCCTCACCCAGCATGCAGGGCACGAGGTCGGGCGCACCGATGGCCGCGGCCTGGGCCGTCATGCATCGACTCGGCCTCGAGGGCTATGAGCAACTCACCCGAACGGCCATCGACACTGCCCGCAAGATCCAGGCGGGCGTTCGGTTGATCGACGGCATCACGATCGTCGGCGAACCGCAGGCGCAGATCCTGGCCATCCGGGTCGACGACGGCTGGGACGCGCGACTTGACATCTTCGCCGTCAGTGAAGCGCTTGGCCGTCGTGGCTGGTACCTCGACCGGCAGAACAATCCCGACTCCCTACACGCAACCGTCAGCAACGGTAATGCGCCGGTCGCCGACGAATTCCTTACCGATCTCGCCGACGCCGTCGCGGAGACCCTCGGCACCACCACCGACGACCGCGACACCGCCTACGCCACGGTCGACTAGTGGACCTCAAGACCACCCGCTGGGATGTCGGCACCGGCAGCGACGCCGGCATTGCGACCATCACCCTCAGCCGGCCCGAACGCCGCAACTCCTGGACGGGGCGTATGCACACGGAGTTGCGGCACCTCCTTCAGGCCGCCGAGGACCACCCTGACGTTCGCGTCGTGATCATCACCGGCGATCCCGAAGGCCAGACCTTCTGCCCAGGGGCCGACAGCAAGGCGCTCGAGAGCCATGTCGAACGGGGCGGCTACGACGCCGGCACTCCCGACGACATCGCCACCCCCGGCCATGGCGTCGATCCGGCCTTCGACGCCGACTTCGCTGCCTTTTTCGGGCTCGACGTCGTCACCATCGCTGCCGTCAACGGCGCCGCTGCTGGGGTCGGTCTCGCCCTTGCCTGCTGGTGCGATCTCCGGGTTGCGGTCAGCGGCGCCACCTGGACCACGGCCCACGGCAAGCTCAACCTCCCAGCCGAGTACGGCCTGTCCTGGCTTCTCCCCCGCCTCATCGGTCACGGCCGCGCCAGCGACCTGCTCTTGTCGAGTCGCCGCTTCACCAGCGACGAAGCCGAACGCATGGGCCTGGTCACCCGACTGGTCGACGACCATTGCCATGACGCCGCCCTCGACCTCGCCCGCTCGCTCATCACCGACGTCAGCCCCCACAGCCTCCGGGCCACAAAGCGCCAGATAGCGATCGACGCCACTCACAACGACCCTGGCCGCTCGGTACGCGACGCCCAGGCCCGTCTCGAGCAGATGTCGACCGAGCCGGACTATCACGAGGCGATCACCGCGTTCATCGAACGGCGTCCGCCCCGCTGGAACCGCTAGCACTCCTGGTCTGTCATTCGCAGGCCGCCGCTATGCGAGGAGCGTTGCGAGGCCCCACACGGCGGCGATGGCGCCAACCACGATGTAGACGATCGCCCGGCCCTTCGGCGCTTGAGCCAGATCGTCGTCGTTGCGCTTCGTCTCCGGCGGGCGGATCAGCGCGAGCGCGTTGCCTACGGCGAGCGCAGCACCGATCGCAAGCACCAGCCAGGCGAGCAGGTCTTCTCCCAGGAACACCGTCGCATCATCGCCCGGGTGATGGTCCCAAGCCAAGCGGGCCGCCCGGGACGGGCACGGGTTCTAGACGTCTCGGCGGGTGAGATTGCGGAACGATGTGAACCGGGGAACGAACCCGAGGTTGATCGTGCCGGTGGGGCCGGAACGGTGCTTGGCGACGATGACTTCGGCCATGCCCTCGGACTCGCCGCCCGGGTTGTAGACCTCGTCGCGGTACAGGAACATCACGACGTCGGCGTCCTGCTCAATCGCGCCTGACTCTCGAAGGTCGGCGAGCATAGGCCGCTTGTCCTGCCGCATCTCCAGGGTTCGCGACAGCTGGGACAGGCCAATGACCGGACACTCGAGCTCACGGGCGAGGATCTTGAGTCCACGGGAGATCTCCGACACCTCAACCTGGCGGTTCTCCGCCCCCGCCCGGCCCGACATCAACTGCAGATAGTCGACGACGATCAATCCGAGACCACCGGCTTGACTCTTCAGTCGGCGGGCCTTGGCCCGGATCTCCATGATCGTCAGGTTTGGGTTGTCGTCGATCCACATGGGCGCATCAGCGAGACGGCCAATGCCATTGGAGATGCGGTTCCAGTCGTCGTCGTTGAGCTTGCCGTCTCGCATGTTCTTTGCGTCGACATTCGCCTCACTGCACAACATCCGCTGCGTGAGTTCGAGATGGCCCATCTCCAGGCTGAAGATGAGCGTCGGCTTCTGCTCCCGTACCGCTGCGTGCGCCGCAACGTTGAGCGCGAACGCCGTCTTTCCCATCGCCGGGCGCGCCCCGACGATGATCAAGGCGCTCGGCTGCAGACCGGAAAGGAGTTCGTCGAGATCGATGAAGCCGGTCGGTGTGCCGGTGATGCCCTCGCCTGCCTCATAAAGCTTTTCGAGTCGGTCGAGCGTTTCGTCGAGCAGATCGTGGATCTTGCCCATCGTGTCGGCAACGCGTCCCTGTGCCACCTGGAACATCATGTTCTCGGCCTCGTCGACCGCCCGGAGAACGTCCTCGGGGCGGGAGTAGCCGAGATCGGCGATCTCGTTCGCCGTTTCGATCAGGCGCCGCAGCAGGTACCGCTCGGCGACGATCTGGGCGTACTTGCCGGCGTTCGATGTCGCCGGGGTGTTGACCTGAAGACTGATCAGTCCGTCGAGCCCGCCGACCATCTCGAGCACGCCCATGCGCTCGAGTTCGGTGGCAACGGTGACCGGATCAGCCGGGTCGCCGCTTGCGTACAGGCCGGAAATCGCATCGAACACGTGAGCGTTCGCAGGCCGATAGAAGTGGACTGTCTCGGTGTGCTCAACGGCATCCGCAATAGCGTCGCGAGACAGCAACATGGCGCCGAGCAGTGATTCCTCGGCCTCCAGGCTGTGGGGCGGGACACGCTGAGCGGCTGATTGTTCGAACTCGCTCATGACCATGGGGTGATCGTGCCCTCTCCCGGTTGTGGGTCGCCAGTGGACCCCGGGCAAAACCCTGGGGATTGGCTGTGGGAAACCGCCCACGGCCAATCCCGCAAGGGATTACTCCTCGATGACCTCGACCGTGACCGGGAAGGCCACCTCGGCGTGGAGCTTGCACATCACCACGTGCTCGCCCAGGTCCTTGATCGGCGCATCGAGATCGAGGGTGCGGGCCTCAAGCTCGACGCCCGCCTCTGACTCGACCACAGCGGCGATGTCGGCCGCAGAGACCGAGCCGAACAACCGACCGCCATCGCCGGCCTTGGCCGCAATGGTGAACCGCATCGGCACGAGCTTCGTCGCGACCTCTTCGGCATCCGCTCGGGTGGCGGCGTCCTTCAGTGAAGCGGCGCGACGCATTGCGTCGGCCTGCTGTTCGGCACCGGCGGTGGCCTTCAGGGCCAGGCCCTTCGGGCTGAGGAAGTTACGGAAGTAGCCGTCGGCCACCTCCATGATCTCGCCCTTGCGGCCGAGACCATCGACATCGTTGCGAAGAATGACCTTCATCATTCGGTCCCTTCGTCTGCAGCGTTCATCGTGACACCCTCGACCTCGGCGATGGCCTCCTCGTTGGAGATGACCTCGTCGCCGGTGTCCTCATCGGCGCCGGGCGGCGGACCGCTCGGACGCGGGGCCGGACCCTCGGCGCGCGGACCGCGATCTCCACGATCACCTCGCTCGCCGTCGCGTCCGCGGTTGTTGCGCTGGGTGGTGATGCGGGTGGCGTAGGGAATCAACGCCATCTCACGGGCCACCTTCACGGCATCAGCAACCAACTTCTGCTGCTGGGTGCTGTTGCCGTTGACGCGACGGGCACGGATCTTCGAACGCTCGGACACGAACCGGCGGAGCAGGTTCACGTCCTTCCAATCGACGTACTCGATCTTCTCCGAGGAGAGGACGCTGACCTTCTTCTTACGACCCCGGTCGTTGTTCTTCTGACCGGGCTTGCCGCGCTTCTTGACTTTCGCCATCGTTCTTTCTTTCTTCAGTTCTCGTTCGTTGGTTGCGGGTCTTCCAGCGCGGGCTAGAAGGGCTCCTCGTCCATGTCGTAGGCCGGAGGCGCCTCGTTCGGCACGGAACGGCCACCGCCGCCACCCGCCGACGCACCACCGCCGCCTTTGAACTCGTTGCGGCGGATGTCGGCAGACGCCCAGCGAAGGCTCGGCGCAACCTCATCGGCGACGATCTCGACCTTGGACCGCTTTTCGCCGTCCTGGTTTTCCCAGCTGCGCTGCGACAGCGTGCCGGCGACCACGACGCGGGTGCCCTTGGTGATGGACTCTGCGACGTTCTCCGCCAAGGAGCGGAAGCACGTGACGTCGAAGAAGCTGACTTCTTCTTCGCCGTCCTGCTTGCGCTTGTTCCAGGCCAGCCCAAAGCTGGCGACGGCCATGCCGCCCTGCGTGAACCGAAGCTCAGGATCGCGGGTCACGTTGCCCGTGACGCTCACGTTGTTGTCGATACCCATGATGGAACCTCCCGGTTAGCCGGCCTCGGCCGGCGTTGCCTCCCCGAGGAGGCCGCGGCGGGCGGCTTCCTTTTCGGGCAGACGGAACAGTTTGTGGCGGACGATGTCGTCTGCGAGACGCAGCTGGCGTTCGGTGTTGGGCAGACCGGCCGACTCGGTCACGATCTCCCACACCACATAGGTGCCTTCGCTCTTGTGGTTGATCTCGTACGCAAACTTGCGACGACCCCAGTTGTCGGTCGACGCGATGCGGCCGCCCTCTTCGGTGATCAGCGCTTCGGTACGGGAGATCACCTTCGGAATCTCGATGTCGACGACATCGGAGTCGATGATGATCATCAATTCGTAGGCCCGTGTGATCACAGGCACTCACCTCCTACGGACCCGACCTGGTCGGGGCCCCTTCCCGGGGCAGGGGTTTGGGTGGATTGTCCCGGCCGAAACGGCCGGGTAGTGACAGCCCTCTGACGAGGACCCTCCAAGGGTACCGGTCGAGTGATCGGCTGACGACGGAACATGCCACGAGTGTGCCAACAGGGTGTGACAGTCCCCGCGCCCGCCATCGACCGCCCGGCTCCAGCCGTCGCCGAACTACGGTCACACCATGGCTGCACTCACCCCCAACGACGTCCCCGGGATCGACGACTGGAACCGACTCCTCGGTGGTCGCACCGCCGTCGTCACCGGTGGCGGAGCGGGAATCGGACGAGCGACGGCCGAGTTGTTCGTCGCTCACGGTGCCGAGGTCCACGTCGCCGAACTCGACCCGGACCTCGTAGTGGAGGTCGGCGCCATCGACGGCGTGATCGCCCACCACGTCGACGTCCGAGACCCCGATCGAGTCACCGCGTTCGCCGCTGCGGTCCCGACCCCTGATGTCATCGTCAACAATGTCGGTGACTACCGGCCATCCGTCCGATTCCCTGAAAGCGGACCCGACTCATGGCAGGCGATGTACGAGGTCAACCTGCTGCATCTCTTCGCTGTGACCCACGCGTTCTTGCCACGCATGATCGAGGCCGGACGAGGCAGCATCGTCAATCTCCATTCGGTCGAGGGCATGCGGGGCTATCCGGGCGAGCCGGTCTACGCCGCGATGAAGGCTGGCGCGGCGCACTTCACGACCTCGCTCGCCGCAGGGGTCGGCCGGCACGGCATCCGGGTCAACGGCGTCGGTCCCGACCTCACGCAGACCCCCCAAGTCGACTATCTCCGACGGCCCGAGGACGCCGACCCAGATGCCTGGCGCGACTGGACGCCCGTCGGCCGGGTCGGGTGGCCGGCGGAGACCGCCCGCACCATCCTGTTCCTTGCGTCGGACCTGAGTTCGTTCATCACCGGCCACAACATCCCGGTCGACGGCGGCAGCCTCGCCCAGTCGGGCTGGACCTGGAGCCCGCGCGCCGGACGGTTCGTGAACCGACCGACCACGCAGTAGCGAACTCAGGCGACGACTCGCACCGCGCCCACCTCACGGCCGGCGTGATTGCGAACGGGACCAAGCTCGACATCGACCGCGAAGCCAAGATCGCGCATCAGCCACAGCACCGCCGCCTCCGCCGCTCGTGTCGCGCCGTCGCGGGCCTTCAACGACCACGCCAGCCCAGACTCGACATGGACACCGGAGAACACGCCTTCGGCTCCCGTCTTCACCGCGAGACCAGACGAGGCCTCCATGATCCGGGTGCACATCCGTCCGGTTCCGGCGACCAGGAACGGCTCAGCCTGCATCGCGGCGAAGAGGCGTCGGCCTTCATCGGTCGTGGCGAGGGTCGCCCACCCCTGGGCCAGGTTGGCGAGTGGCATACCCCAGATCGGGACCCCGCAGCCGTCGATCACTGGTGTCTGGTCGGAGAGATCGACCCCACACGCAGCCTCCGTTGCCTTGGTGACGTGGTGGGCCTGCACCGGATGCTCGGGGTGCAGATAGCCGGCGGGGTCGATGCCGAGGTGACGGCACACCGTGAGAAAGCCGGCGTGCTTTCCTGAGCAATTGTTGTGGCGACGGTCGGGTGCGATCTCGTCGTGCACCAGGGCATGTGCCGATGCCTCGTGAAGTGGGAGATGGGCACCGCATTCGAGAGTGTCGGTGTCGAACCCGAGTCGGTGGAGCCACTCGGCGACCGTGTCGACGTGCCGGGACTCGCCGCTGTGACTCGCGCACGAAAGCGCCAGGTGCCCCTGATCAAGATCGAACGCATCGGCCGCCCCTGTGGCGACCAGGGGGAAGGCCTGGATCGGCTTCATCGACGAACGGGCCAAGGTCCATCGCTGGGGCTTGCCGAACCCGGATCGATGCCCATCGGCGCCGACGATGGCGACATCCACCTCGTGGTGACTCTCCACCACTCCCCCACGAGTGACTTCGACGACGAGCGGCGGTGACATAGACGCCCAGCATGCCGGATCGGGGGCGATACGGTCGCGTCATGCCGATCGACGTCACCGCAGCACGAGCCGCGACACCGGGCTGCCAGGACCTGATCCACCTCAACAACGCCGGCGCAGCACTGCCCACGCACGACGTCCTCACCACCCAGATCGACTACCTGCAACTCGAGGCGCGGATCGGGGGCTATGAGGCGTACACGCACGAACAGGCCCGCATCGAACAGATCCGCCCGACGATCGCCCGATTGATCGGGGCCGACCCGAGCGGCGATGAGGTCGCGCTCACCGTCAACAACACGGCGGCCTTCGATCTCTTTCTCTACTCGTGGGCGATCTCACCGACCCACGCGCCTGACCCTGGTGATCGCATCCTCACGACCGAAACCGAGTACGGCGCGAATTTCGTCGCCTACCTCCAACTCGCCCGGCGGTTCGGCATCGAAGTCGAGGTCGTTCCCTCCAATGACCACGGAGAAATCGATCTCGACGCACTTGAGGCCAGCATCCGACGAACCGACGTCGGGCCCGTCACGCTGATCGCGCTCAACCACATCCCGACCAATGGCGGCCTGATCAATCCTGCCGCCGGCGTCGGTGCGATCGCCCGCGAGTACGGGATCACCTATCTCCTCGATGCCTGTCAGTCCGCCGGTCAGATCCCGCTCGATGTCGACGAGTTGAGCTGCGATGCGCTCACCGCCGCAGGCCGCAAGTTCCTCCGGGGGCCGCGGGGCACCGGCTTCCTCTATGTGCGGGCGTCGATCCTGCCGTCGATCGAGCCGATCATGCTCGACCACTCCACGGCCGAGTGGCTGGAGCCGGATCACTACGAGATCGATCCGACGGCTCGGCGGTTCGAGCAGTGGGAGCGCAACCATGCTGCACTGCTCGGCCTCGGACACGCCGTCCAGGAGGCGCTCGACCATGGGCTCGACGCCATCGCCACTCGAGTTCAGGGTCTCGCCGAGACACTTCGTGGCCGTCTCACCGACGACGTTCCGCAGGCCACGGTGCGCGATCTGGGTCGGGAGCGGTGCGGGATCGTCACGTTCTCTCTCGACGGAGCCGACCTCGCCGCCGTGCACGCTGCGCTGCGTGACGCCGGCATCAATGTCTCGATCGTCCCGCCTGCGAGTGCCCTCATCGACACCCGCAAGCGCGACCTTCCTTCGATGATCCGAGCGTCGGTGCACTACTACAACACTGAGGCCGAGATCGATCAACTGATCACCGAACTCCTGCGTCTGCGGTGAGACCAGCGAGGCGAGGATGCGGGATCTCGTGCCCGCCCAGACCGCCTACCCCTACGAGCCGTACAGGCCTGCGAGTTCCTCGGCCTCGGACGTGGCCATGTGGTAGCTCTCCTCGTGGTTCGGGAACGCACCCGAACGCACATCGTCGGCGAACGCCTTCATCGCCTCGACCGACTGGCCCTTGAGGTCGGCGTAGCGGCGCACGAACTTCGGCACGAAACGATCTTCGATGCCGAGCAGATCGTGATAGACGAGCACCTGCCCGTCGGTGTGCATACCGGCTCCGATGCCGATGGTCGGGATCGTGATCGCCTCCGTGACCATCTCGGCCACTCGCACGGGGACACCCTCCAGCACGACGGAGAAGCAGCCGGCGTGCTCGAGCGACTTGGCGGCCTGAACGAGCTTGCGGGCGTGCTCGGGCTCGGTGCCCTGCACCTTGAAGCCACCCATCGTGTGGATCGACTGGGGGGTCAAACCGATATGGCCCATCACTGGGATCTCGGCGTCGATGATCTTCTCGATCATCGGGAGTCGCTTACGCCCGCCCTCAAGCTTCACCGAGTGCGCACCGGCACGCATCAACCGAGCAGCATTGCGCACTGTCTCCTCCGGCGAGACGTGGTAGCTCATCCAGGGCAGGTCGCCGACGATGTGGCAGTCGGGCTTGGCCCGGGCGACCGCCGCCGTGTGGTGCACCATGTCGTCGACCGTCACCTGCAAGGTGTCGTCGTACCCGAGCACGACCATGGCGACGGAGTCGCCGACGAGAATGAGGTCGGCACCGGCCTCGCTCGCGATGCGAGCGCCGGGTGCGTCGTACGCCGTGACCATCACGAGCGGCTCACCACCATCACGCACCTTGCGCGCAGCGATTGCAGGGGCAGGGAGGCCCATGACTGACTCCTTTGACTCGTCCAGCGCCCTTCGGCTGCCAGCGACGCCCTCACGATACCGACCCCGCAGTCCCCAACACAAGGGTCTACGGAGCGAGCTCAGGCGCCCCCGATGGCGCGGCTCTCGGTGAGGTGATTCCACCGACAGGCCGGGCAGACCTCAACCACATAGCCCGTGCTGACGGACTTGCGGCTTGCAATCCGATCCATCTCACGGTCCGACGTGACACAGCGTCCGTGCTTGGGCAACCGAGGCCCGAAGACGTAGGTGACCTCGACGAGGGTCGGCTGCTCGCACATCGGACAGTCTCGGCTGGCAGGTGTGCCGCAGAACTCCGCATTGCGGACGAGTTCCCGCTGTGCATCGCACAGCTGTTCTCGGCTCAGATCACCGTCGCGAAACGCCGCCAGTGTCGCCTCGCGCGCCAACCGATAGTCGATCCCACCGGAGGTGGCGACATGCTGGAGGCCCAGCTTGGTGCGCGCCGTCATGCCCGGCGAGGGTACCCCTCCCCCGCTGCCCCTGTCGCTGCGGCCTACCGTGTCGACCATGTCGAGCTACGACCCGCGGACGCCGAGCCGACGCCCGCTCGACTATGTCGAATTCGGCCCCGGACTCGTCGACGACATCGACCGTCGCCTGATCGGCGATACTCGCCGCCGCAAGGTCCTCGACCTCGGCTGCGGTGCCGGCCACACGGCCGTCGGGCTCGCTCGACGCGGCGCGCGCGTGATCGCGACCGACAGCGACGCCGAACAGGTCGCTGCAGCCCGCGCCCTCGCAGCCGAACACGGCGTTGCGATCGAATTTCACGAGGCCGGTCCGGCCGAGCTCGCCTTCGTTCGGGCCGACCAGATCGATCTCGCCGTATCGGTGTGGGCATTGAGCCTCGTCGAAGATCTCGACCGGGTCTTCCGTCAGGTTCACCGGTGCGTTCGCGCCGGCGGGCATGTCGTCGTCTCGCTCCCCCACCCGGCCCTCCTAACCGCTGATCCCGACGACCCGACCCGTGTCGCGCAGTCGTGGGAGACCCGCACCCCGATCGGCGAACGCCACGTGCACACCGCCGAGGATCTCGTCACCGCCTTCACCCGCACGAACTTCGCGGTCGACGTCCTCCTCGAACGTCACCACGGCGGTTCCACACCGGTCACGTTGCTCGCCCGAGCTCGCCGGCTCGGCGCCTGATCAGGCCGACGTCTCGGCCCACCACCGTCGCACGACGTCGATCGCCTCGTCCCGCTGCAGGGGGCCATGCACGAACCGGTGCTCGAGGAGCGCAGCGTGGGCCTGCCCGATCAATGGTCCGAACTCGATGTCGAGTACGGCGGCGACCTCGATGCCTGACAACGGTGCGACAGGTTTGTCGAGATCGGGTTCCGTCTGGCGCAACCGGCCGATTTCGGCCATCGCGGTCTCGAGATCGGTCGTGTCGGCGTCCGCCCGTAGGGCCATGACGAACGACAGACGGGCCTCAAGGGTGAGGCCATCCGGGGCCGCTGCCGCCAAGCGCCGCAGCGCCTCCGGCGACGTCGGCACCGTGCCCACCTCAAGCCATGACGCGGCATCGGTGAGCCACGCCACCGACCGGGCAAGTTCCCCGCTGGGCTTCAGGCGACGAAGTTCGCCCTCACGATCGGGAGCCGGTGCGTCGAGAAGCAGGGCCGCCCAGCGGTCGGTCGGTTCGGGAGTGACGGCAACGGTGAGCGCGGCGACGCGATCCGCATCGAGTCCCTGCGCAGCGATCGCCGGGAGCACATCAGCCAGCAGGCCGGTTGACGACAGGAACAGGAAGCCCGGACGAGGGTCCGGCAGCAACAACATCTTCTGCAGTTCGTCTCGCACACGCTCGACCGACACGATCGCCATGCGTTCGCGCATGGCACCCACCGCCGCGACGAGCGCGGGTTCAGGCGCAAGACCGAGGGTGGCGATGAAGCGCGCCGCACGAAGCATCCGCAACGGATCATCGGAGAACGAGATCTCGGGATCGAGGGGCGTGCGCAACCGGCCGGCCTCGAGATCGGCACCGCCACCGAACGGGTCGACGAGTGCGCCATCCGCAAGATCGATCGCCATGGCGTTGACGGTGAAGTCGCGCCGAGCAAGATCGTCGTGGACATTGTCGCCGAACTCGACGATCGGCTTGCGTGACGACTCGTCGTACGCATCGGCCCGGTGGGTCGTGATCTCGTAGACGGCCCCGTCGATGCGGCAGGCGATCGTGCCGAATCGCTCACCAGCAGTCCACACCGCATCGGCGAACGGATCGACGAGCGTCTTGATGGTCTCGGGACGGGCATCGGTGGTGAGGTCGTAGTCGACGTCGTCGCGCACGCGGCCGAGGAGGTCGTCGCGGATGAGACCGCCGACGAGATAGAGCCGATACCCCGCCCCGGAGAAGGTGGCAGCGAGCGGCGCCACGGCCGCTCGGGCGATGGCGACAGCGGATCCCGGCACAGAACTCATGGCTCCAGGCTCACCGCTCGCGATGCAGGTCGTGGGCGGCACGGACGACCTCAATGCCAGGCCCACCGCTCGTGGGCGACTCGGGTCGAACACGTTCACCGACAAGTTGCGCTGTGACCGCCGCAGACGAATCACGGACGGCGTCGAGGTCGTACCCGCCTTCGAGCGCAGCGACGACTCGGCCCGGCGCGACCGTGGCGGCGAGCGCCCCGACCAGATCAGCCATGTCGGCCGAGGAATAGCCCAGGTCGGTGATTGGGTCAGCCCGGTGGCCGTCGAAGCCGGCAGAGATCAACAGCCACGATGCCCGGTGGGCCTCGATGGCCGGAATGATGATGTCGTCGACTGCAGCCCGAGCAATGTCGCCGGTCGCGCCGGGCGGGAGTGGCACATTGATGGTGGTGCCGACCGCGCCACCGCTCCCCCGCTCGTCGAGCATTCCTGTGCCGGGGTACAAGGGCGACTGGTGGATCGACGNAAACAACACTCGCGGGTCGTTGTAGAAGATGTCCTGGGTGCCGTTGCCGTGATGCGCGTCGATGTCAACGATCGCCACCCGCTCACCTGCATCGGCGAGCGTCGCGGCAGCGATCGCAACCGAGTTGAACAGACAGAACCCCATGGAGTCGGTGGGGGTCGCATGGTGGCCCGGTGGGCGAATGACGCAGAAGGCGCTGTGGTGCTGGTCCGATTCCTGCAGACCCTCCACCGCCGTGAGCACCGACCCTGCGGCCAGGCGCGCAGCGAGCAGACTTCCTGCGCTCATCACCGTGTCCGGGTCGAGTCGACCACCACCATTGGCGTCGACAGCCACGACATGATCGAGGAGAGAACGGTCATGCACGAGACAGATCTCGTCATCGGTCACGAGCCGCGGGAGCCGAGCGTCAACCGCATCGACGACCCCCGATTCGGCCACGCCGGCCATCGCCGCACGCAGCCGATCAGGACGTTCAGGGTGAGACGTCCCTGCCGTGTGCTCGAGGCACCGTTCGTCACTCACCAGCAACAGCACCCTGCCGAGCGTACCCCTCGGACCTGACGGCGTATCGTTGCTTCCGGCATGGGGATGAATGCGTTGACCATCGACTCGGCCCGAGTCCGGGCCGGGAGTTGGCGAGGAAGTGACGACCTCGCCTATCTCGTGCCACTTTCGGGTGCCTCGACACTCACCCCCTCGACCCTCGAACGCATCCGGGCTCATCTCCGAGAGGACGGCTTCCGCTCGGTCGTCACTGCGGCGGTGGGCCCCTCCGAGCGCGACATGCTCGCTGCCGATGGCTTCACCGAACACGAGGCCCTTCATCTCTTGCGCCACGACNTGCAAGGTCCGCTCCCCGAACGCCCGCGCCGAGCCCAAGGACTCCGCCGAGGCCGCCGCCGCGACGTCGATGCGATCCTCGACGTCGACCAGCAGACCTTCGAGGCGTTCTGGCAACTCGACCGCGACGGGCTGTACGAGGCAATCAACGCAACGCCCACGACCCGCCTTCGCGTCGTTCGCGACCCCGACGTCGTCGGCTACGCAGTCACCGGCCGGGCAGGCGCCCAGGGCTACCTCCAGCGTCTGGCCGTACACCCCGGCCGGCAAGGGCTCGGACTCGGGATCGACCTCGTTGCGGACGCGCTCCACTGGCTACGCCGCCGCGACGTCACCACCTGTTGGGTCAACACCCAAGAGGCCAATGCCGCGGCGCTTTCGCTCTATACGAGGCTGGGCTTTGTGCCGGCTGCGCATCAACTGACCGTCCTTCGGCGAGACCTGTGATCCGTCGCTTCACGCTCCTGCTCGNGGCGGTCGTCGCCGTTGCGTTCGGCGTCACGAGCGGAGCCGCCAGCGCCCAGCGTGGACCCGACCGCATCGACCTCGTGTCCCAGACCACCTTTGTCAGTGAGGCCGAGGTATCGCTCACCGTCCGGTTGCCGAACCTGCAGCCGGGAAGACACATGCAGATTCGGGTTTTTCGGCCGATCAACGAGCCCGAGCGCATTCTCGACACGATCACAAACCCGCCGACGGAGAACCCGGAAATCGCAAACTTTGTCATCGAAGACCTGAGCGAGATCGCAGTCGGGTCGGGTGATCTGTTCATGATCACCTTGCCCGACGACGAGGTCGGCGAGATGTTGCGACGCTCGCCGGGGGCCATTCCGGTTCGAATCGATCTCACTGACGAAGACCAAGCCATCCTCGACACGCTCGTCACCTTCGTCATCGCCGAGGACACCACGCTGTCCGCCCGGATCGACCTCGGCTTCGTGGCCGACGCCCAGTCGCCGCTTGCTCGGCGTGCCGACTCCATCGAACTTGATCCTGCAGATGCGGTCGATCGGGTCGCTGATGCCGTGAACAACGCGCCAGCGCCGGTACTCATCTCGTTTGCTCCGGAAACGCTCACTGCGCTTGCTGACCCCACAACGGACGGGGGCCAACTCGCGCTTGACCGGATCCGCCGACTTCTCGACGGTCATCTCATTCCACTCTCACCCTGGGTATCGATTGACGAAGAGGCTTGGCGGCTCACCGGCGATCCCGAACGACTCATCCAGCTCTTCGCCCAAGGCCGGGAGGTGACCGAGAAGCTGCTCGGTCGCACGCCCATGCCGATCGCCCGCATCGACGCCGACACAACCGCCGACACCGTCGCCTTCCTCCGGTCGGTTGGGCTGACCGGCGGCGTCGTTGAACCCAGCCAAATCGACGACGTCGCTCTGACACAAGCCGATCGGCGTCCGATCGAGGTCCTCGACGCCAACGGCATCACCGTGCCCGTCCTCGTCGTCGACCGTGCCTTCGAAGCCAGCCTCATCGGTGAAGATCCCGAGTTGATCGCCCAACACCGCTTCACCGAGTTGCTGTTCGAGGCCAAGACCGTGAGCACTGATCGCGGCATTCTGCTCGATCTCTCGACCGTCGACCGGGTACCGCTCGTCTTACTGATCGATCTCTTCGAGACCACCGACCGGCTGGGCCTGACCTCGGTCGACGATCTCCTGACGCGTCCCCCAGCCCGCGACGACACCGGCTCGGTGCTCCGTGTTGNGCTGCTGGCGACTCCGCCAAGCAGCACCGACCTCGCCGCGAGCGATCTCCGGCTGCGGTTGGCCGAGGCCGTGCTCGACTCCTACGCCGCCATGCTGGCCCCCGCCGAAGGGCTACTGGCACCGCTGCGCGACATTCTCACTGCGGCAATGTCGGACGAACTCGATGCGGATTCCCGCCGGATCTTCGCCGACGTGATCTTCGATGTCGTTGCCGATGTCACTGCCCAGGTGGAGTTGATCGAATCCAGTCGAATCACGTTGGCGTCGCAGACAGCCGCTCTTCCGGTCGCAATCCACAACGGCGCCAACCTTGCGATGAACGTCACCGTCAAGACGACGAGCGAGAAGTTGCGCTTCCCTGATGGCGAAGAGCTTCAGATCACCCTTGAGCCGGGCCTGAATGAGTTCGAGATCCCGATTGAAGCCGTCACGTCGGGTGACGCTCGCATGTTCATCACCGTTACCTCGCCCGATGGACACCTTGACCTCACTGATGGTTCGGTCAACGTGCGCTCAACGGCAATCTCCGGTCTCGGCTTGACGGTGTCATTGGTGTCACTTGCGGTCCTGCTGACCTGGTGGCTCCGCACGATCCTCCGTGTCCGCCGATCCCGGCGCGCTGCTACCGTGTCGTCAACCCCGTCGGCTGACGACGGGAACCCTGCCGTCTCTGTCAACGAGGAATCCACATCGTGACCGTTCGCATCGTCACCGACTCGTCCTGCGACCTCCGTGGCGACGAGGTCGCCAACCTCAACATCGAGGTGGTGCCTTTGTCGATCCGCTTTGGCGACGACGAATACACCGACCGAGAACAGTTGTCGGTCGACCGGTTCTACGAGCTTCTCGCCAGCTCCGACACACTTCCGGAAACGGCCGCGCCGTCACCCGGCCGGTTCGCTGAATCGTTTCAGCGTCATCTCGACGCCGGCGCCACCGCCATCGTGTGCATCAACATCAGCGCCGCCCTGTCGGCCACGATGCAGTCGGCGATCACCGCTGCCGATTCGATGGATGCCGACATTCGTGTCGTCGACTCCACATCGATCACCGTCGGTCTGGGCTCGATCGTGATCGCAGCCGCCGAGGCCGCCAAAGGCGGTGCGTCGGCCGACGAGGTCGTGGCCATCGCTGAGTCGATGTCGGCCCGCACCCATGTCTTCGGCGCACTCGACACCCTCGAGAATCTCCAGAAGGGCGGTCGCATCGGCGGCGCCCAGGCGCTGCTCGGCTCGATGCTCTCGATCAAACCGCTCATCGACATCTCCACCGGTGAGGTGGAGGAGGCCGGCAAACAGCGCACCCGCAAGAAGTCGATGATCTGGTTGCGCGACAAGCTCGCCGAGTTCGGCGAGATCGAAAACCTGGCCATCATGCACGGCGAAGCGCCCGATATCGACGACTTCGTTGCGCTCATCAGCGAGGTCGCCGACGTCAGCAACGCTCGCACCGAGGTCATCGGGCCGGTGGTCGGAACCCACGGTGGTCCTCGTGTCGTCGGTTACGCGTTCACCGTTCCGGAGTAGTCGCGCCGCTAGCGTCGCGGCATCGCACCCGATCCCGACGATCTCCAGCTGATCACCGCCGCGCAGCGCGGCGATCGCCGCGCTCTTGATGCCCTTTTGCAGAAGCATCAGGCCCGCATCTATGCGATCTGTCGCCGACTCGCCGGAAACGACGCCGACGCGCTCGACGCCACCCAGGAGGCGTTGATCGCCATCGTCAAGGGACTCGATCGCTTCGACGGCCGCGCGGCGTTCACGACCTGGTCGTACCGGGTCGCCACCAACGCCTGTCTCGACGAGCTCCGTCGCCGGAGTCGTCGCCCGCAACCCGGCCTCCCTGATCACGAGGACATCGCAGATGAGGCCCTCGGTCGTCGCCCGTCGCTCGATCCCGGCGAGGCCGTCACCGCCCGCATCGATGTCGATGATGCGCTCGCGCAACTCCCCGAGGAATTCAAGGCGCCGGTCGTACTCCGAGATCTCGCCGGGCTCGACTACGCCGAGATCGCCGAGGTGCTCAACCTCGCACCCGGAACAGTGCGGAGTCGCATCGCTCGTGGGCGCGGTCGGCTTGCCGACATCATGGCCGGGAACCACAGCCCCCCTGACGAACGTCAGAGCACATGACATGAACGACAACACCGACGCCATCGACGAACTCGTGAGCCGGTACCTCGATGCCGAGGTCACCGACGACGAGGCCGCGCTCGTCGAATCGGATCCAGAACTCCTGGCGCGTGCCGACGCAATGCGATCGGCAATCGAGGCCGTCGCCGCCCCGGTCGACATTCCGATGATCGATCTCGACCAGCGGCGCACCGTCGCACTCAACGCAACCTCAACGTCAACCGGGATCACGGATCTCTCGACAGCCGGGGCCCGCAGGATCGAGCGACGCAACCGGTTTGTCGCGGTGGCGGCAGCCGG
>NZNH01000030.1 GCA_002694825.1 Acidimicrobiaceae bacterium
GTCGGAGTCTCGGCCGAAGACGCCTCGATGCGGTGTGCGCCCGAGCAGCACGTAATCCCCGACGAGCATTCCGCTGGGGATCAACGGGCTTTGGGGCACGTAGGCGAGACGGCGGGCCCGCTCGATGGGCTTCGACGGCCGTGTGCCGTCAAGCTCAATTGTGCCGGTGTGCTCGACCGTGCCGAGGAGCGAGCGGAGCATCGTGGTCTTGCCGGCTCCGTTGGGTCCGATGATGTTGATCCACTCGCCTGCGTCAATGTCGAGGGCGACATCCTCCAGGATGCGCTGGTTTCCGAGATCGACCGTGAGGCCGGAGATCGAGATGATGCTCACCACACCGACCTCCGACTGGTGCGCAGCACCAACACGAAGAACGGGGCACCGAGGAAGGCGGTGACCACGCCGATTGGCAGTTCGGCGGGTTCGACGATCGTTCGGGCGGCGAGGTCGGCCAAGACCATGAACGCTCCTCCGAACAGGATCGAAAGGGGAACCAACACGCGGTGGCTGGCGCCGAAGGCCAACCGCACGGCATGTGGAACGATGATGCCCACGAAGCCGATCAGGCCGCTGACCGAGACGGCGGCCGCTGCTCCCAGCGACGCGGCGAGCACGACGATCACGCGGATCTTTCGCGGTTCAAGGCCGAGGGCCTGTGCTTCTTCGTCACCGACGGCCAGCACATCCAGAGCCCGCCGATAGCGGAAGACGATGCCGGCAGCGAGCAGGAAATACGGCACCATCAGCACCACCTCGGACCAGCCGCTCGTTGCGATCCGGCCAAGGATCCAGGCGTACACCTCTCGAAATGCGTCGGAGTTGGCCTGCAGGACATAGGTCTGCGCTGCGGTCAGGAAGCTCGCGACGGCAACGCCGGCGAGGATGAGGGATGCCGTGGACCGGCCGCCGACGTGTCCTGCGGTGTACGACAACACCACGGCGAGCAGTGCCCCACCGAAGGCCGCCAGCGGGACCGGGTCGGTGAAGCCGCCCCCGTCACCCCAGTCCTGGGTGATCGCCACTGTGGCGCCGAGACCGGCGCCTGCAGCGATGCCAAGCAGGTAGGGATCGGCGAGCGGATTGCGGAACGCTCCCTGGTACGCGGCGCCGCTCACGGACAACGTCGCACCGACGAGAAAGCCGAGCACCACGCGGGGCAACCGGATCTGTTCGATGATGGCGACCCGCTGGGCCGACAGGCCCGAGTCGAGGTTGATGAGGGGTAGGTCGTCCAGCAGTTCGTAGACGATGAGCTTCGGGGAGATGTCGACTGGCCCCAGAGCCATCCCGATGACCATCGCGCCGAGGACGGCGACGAGTCCGGCGACGAGCGCGCCAGGCCGGAGGCGAGCCACTCGCAGTGGCTCTGCTCCGGTCCCAGCGGCGCTCGTATCGGTCATGGCCTGGGGCCGGGTCGGGATCAGGCCGGGACGGCCGCCGAATCGATCGCCAGGGCGATTGATTCGATGAAGTCGACGAGGCGTGGCCCCCAGCGCGACACGATGTCGTCGTTGAGCTCGATAACGGTGCCGTTCTGGACAGCCGAGAGCTGGTCCCAGCCAGCGCGCTCGGCAACGGTCTCAGCGCTCTGGCCGCAGCAGATGGTGTCGGCCAGGAAGATGATGTCCGGATCAGCGTCGACGAGGTACTCGTCGCTGAGCTGCGGATAGCCGAAGGCGGCACCGTCGGCGTCGGCCGGGTCGGCGACGTTCTCAAGACCGAACAGGGCATACACGGCGCCGATGAAGGTCGACGAGGTCACGCTGTACAGGGTGTTGTCGAGCTCGTGGAAGTAGCTCAGGCCCGAGGCGTCGGGGGCGTTGGCCGTCAGCTCATCAATCTCGGTCTGCATCTGGAGCACGAGTTCGGCGGCCTCACCGATGTTTCCGGTGGCGGCGCCGATGGCCTCAATCTGGCTGTAGACGTCGTCGAACGACATGGGAGCGTTGCTCAGGGCGACAGCCACACCGGCGGCCTCGAGGCCTGCTTCGATGTCGCTGTTGGATCCCATGACGACGAGGTCCGGCTCGAAGGCCAGAATCGCCTCAAGGTTCGGCTGCCAACCGGAAAGGTCGGTAACCGGGGTGCCCTCGGGGAAGTACGAGTAGTCGTCCACGGCGACGACACGGTCCCCTGCGCCGATGGCGTAGATGATCTCGGTGCCCGACGGATCGATCGAGACGATGCGTTCCGGCCGTGCGGGAGCTGCCTCGTCGTCGGCCATCGAGTCCTCGGACTCGTGGTCGTGGTCTTCGTCAGCTTCGTGGTCGTGATCTTCGTCGCCGGCGGGTGCCGTCGTCGATGTCGAGGTCGACGTCGCGTCGACCTCGGCGGCGGTGTCGTTGTCATCATCGGCGCAGGCAGCAGCGAACAATGCGAGCACAGCCAGAAGAGAGATGAGCTTTGAGCGCATCGTCATGGTGGTTTCCTCCTGTGGCTCGAGCTGGTCGGGCACGAGCGACAGCGAACCACCTTCTCAGGAGCCCCCTCTCGCACGAGCCTCCCCTTCCTCGAGGGTTGGTTCGTTGACGTTCACCGTCAGGCGACCGGACTCGTCCACCCCCGAGAGCGTGGCATTACCGTTGCGGGACAGTTCCGGGATCTCACCGGAATTCGCTGCTGGCGAACGAGCGCAGTCTAGAAGGAAGTGGCGGGCGCAAGGCGGTTCATTGCCTCGACCGCTTCGACGACGATGCGCTGAATCAACTCGTCGCACGTCGGAAGATCGTCGACGACACCGACGCACTGGCCGGTCGGGAGGATGCCGACACCGATCTCGCCGTCGACCATCGTGGCCTTGGTCAGCATCGGAGCGTTGGCCGCCATGGCGAGCTGCGCCCAGGAGAGATCCTGATTCTTTTTCATAGCGAGACCTTCGCGGAGCAGGTCGCCGAGCGAGGTGGCGGTCATCTTCCGGAAGCGCAGGGCATTCAGCGCCGCCTTCGGGAAGCGGGTGAGGCCGGCCTTTTCAAGCGATTCGACCATCTCGGTGCGGATCACCCGCTGGGGCGCACCGTCGATCGCGGTGGAGACAACCGTGCCGGTCACCGGCGTGGCGAGATACGCCTGTTTGACCTCCTCGGGGACTTTGGAGTCCGCGGTGAGCAGGAAACGCGTGCCCATGGCGATGCCGTCAGCGCCCCACGCGAGGGCAGCGGCGAGTCCCCGGCCATCGTGAAAGCCACCGGCAGCGATGACGGGAATGTCGACGGCATCAATCACCTGCGGCAAGAGCAGCGACGTCGGTACCGAGCCGGTATGCCCACCACCTTCGCCGCCCTGGCACAGCACAGCGTCGACGCCCCACTCGGCGACCTTTTCGGCGTGACGACGGGCGCCGACCGTGGGCATGACAACGAGGCCTGCCTCCTTGAGCTTGGCGACCATGTCCGGTCGCGGCGCCTGGGCGAAGGATGCGACCTTGACCTCTGCGGAAATCAGATGATCGACCCGCTGTTCGATGTCGACGGCGTCGGTTCGAAGGTTTACGCCGAAGGGCTTGTCCGTGCGCTCGTGCACCTCGTCGATCGCTTCGACCATCTCGTCGAAGGTCATGGTGGCGGCGGCGAGAATGCCGAGTCCGCCGGCGTTGGCGGTGCCACTGACGAGTGATGCGCCGGCGACCCAACCCATGCCGGTCTGCACGATCGGGAATCGAACACCGAAGAGTTCGGTTGCACGGGTCTGCAGGCGAGGATCGACGGTGTCGGTCATGAGCAAGACCCTACGACGTAGGGTGCGGGTACGAGGAATGCGGCGCCGGCCTCCGGCTCCCACCCGACACACGGCCGAGGAGGTGACATGACGCGACGACTGACGGAGTTCAGCCACGGCGCTGGTTGAGGCTGCAAGCTCGCCCCCGGCGAACTGGCGCAGGTCGTGCGCCGTCTCACTCCACCCGATTCACCGAACCTGGTCGTTGGGGCGGCCAGCGGCGACGATGCCGCGGTCTACCGCCTCTCTGACGAGCGCGCCCTCGTCGTCACCGCCGACTTCATCACGCCGGTGGTCGACGATGCGCGCGACTGGGGCNGGGTCGCTGCCGCGAATGCCGTCAGCGACATCTANGCGATGGGCGGCACTCCGCTCCTCGGGCTCAACCTCGTGTGCTGGAACACCGAGGAACTCTCGAACGACCTGCTGGGCGATGTGATGCTCGGAGGCCAGGACATTGCGCACGAATGCGGCTTTGTCGTCGCTGGTGGGCACACGGTCGACGACCCCGAACCCAAATACGGCATGGCGGTCGTGGGCGAAGTCCATCCCGACAAGATGCTCACCAACGCCGGCCTCCGGGCCGGCCAGTCGCTCGTTCTCACCAAGCCGCTCGGCATCGGCATCATCACCACTGCGCAAAAGCGCNATGTCGTCGACGCCGCCACGATGCAGGCCGCCATCACCTCNATGACCACCACCAACGCTGCGGGCGCCGCCGCGGCGGTCGCGGCCGGGGCCTCAGGGGCCACCGATGTCACCGGCTTCGGTCTGCTCGGTCATGCCGGCCGTATGGCGCAGGAATCCGNGGTCGGNCTCGAGATCGTCGTCGACGACGTTCCCGTGATTGTGGGTGCCACTGCGCTCGCTGCCGACGGCGTGGTGCCCGGCGGCACCGGCCGGAACCTGGCCTGGATTGAGGAGTGGCTCGACATCGGTGCCGGCGTCGATGAGCTCGACGTGACGATCCTCGCCGACGCCCAGACATCGGGTGGCCTCGTCTTCGGGGTTGATCCCGATGCGGCCGACGATGTCGTCGCCGGCCTGGTCGCCGACGGACACACCGCTGCAGTCATCGGCCGCGCCGTCAATGGCAACGGCCGAATCGCCCTTCGCCGATCCTGATCGTCGCCCGTTCCTCGGCAGAGTTCCTACCTTTCTTGCGAGAGCAGAACTATCNAGTTGACTTCATCAATGAATGACTTNGCCAAGTTCTTGACCNAGTCCAGAATCTGTGCTGTGATCTTGNTCGTGAACGACTCGAACGCCGTCGACCTCGCCGACAAATTGCGAGATCAAGGCCTCCANGTCACCGCTCAGCGCATCGCCGTNATGGAAGCCTTGGCTGGCAACCCGCACGCCACCGCTGAGGACATCACCGAGACCGTTCGCAACAAGCTGGGATCGATCTCCCGTCAGGCCGTGTACGACACACTTGGGGTCTTCGTCGAGAAGAACCTCCTGCGTCGGATACAACCCGCAGGATCGGTTGCCCGCTACGAGGACCGGGTTGGAGACAATCATCACCATCTCGTTTGCCGAGGGTGTGATCTGATGTATGACATCGATTGCGCCGTCGGCGCAACCCCGTGCCTCACCGCTGACGACGACCATGGTTTCCTCATCGACGAGGCCGAGGTCGTCCACTGGGGCTTGTGCCCCGCCTGTCAGACCTGATCTGACTGGAGCTTGTCTCCACTCGCAGTCCATCGCAGAAACCCGTACGGAGAGATACCAATGTCTGAAGCAAAGTGCCCGTTCCCCCATAGCGATGTGGGGTCGGCGGCCAACCAAAAGTGGTGGCCCAACCAGCTCAACCTCAACATTCTCAACGAGAACAATCCGAACAGCGACCCAATGGACGCGGATTTCGACTACGCAGCCGAATTCGCGTCGCTCGACTACGACGCGTTGAAAGCCGATCTCGCCACGCTGATGACCGACAGCCAGGACTGGTGGCCTGCGGACTATGGCCACTACGGCCCGTTCTTCGTCCGCATGACCTGGCACGCTGCGGGCACCTACCGCACCCACGATGGTCGCGGCGGTGGCGGCACCGGCCAGCAGCGCTTCGCCCCGCTCAACAGCTGGCCCGACAACGGCAACCTTGACAAGGCCCGCCAGCTCCTCGAGCCGATTAAGAAGAAGTACGGCCGCAAGATCAGCTGGGCCGACCTCCTGATCCTCGCAGGCAACGTCGCCATGGAGACGATGGGCTTCGAGACATTCGGGTTTGCTGGTGGCCGCAAGGACGTGTGGGCACCCGAAGAGGTCTACTGGGGTCCCGAGGACGTCTGGCTTGAGGACGAGCGCTANAGCGGCGACCGCGAGCTGATGGAGCCACTCGGCGCCGTCCAGATGGGTCTCATTTATGTGAACCCTGAGGGCCCGAACGCCAACCCTGACCCGGTTGCTTCTGGCCGCGACGTTCGCGAGACCTTCCGTCGCATGGCGATGAACGACGAAGAAACGGTTGCTCTGGTCGCTGGCGGGCACGCATTCGGCAAGATGCACGGCGCTGGCCCTGAAGGTGACGTCGGTGCTGAGCCCGAGGGTGCCCCGATGGAACAGCAGCTTCTTGGCTGGAAGAACTCCTTTGAGTCAGGTGTCGGCGTGCACGCCACCACCTCGGGGTTCGAGGGGGCGTGGAACTCCACCCCGACCACCTGGGACAACAATTACCTCGAGACACTGATGGACAATGACTGGGAGCTCACCGAGTCTCCCGCCGGCCACAAGCAGTGGCACGCTCCGGCGCTCGCCGGCACCGTTCCGGATGCAGGCGGTCGCGAAGGCGTCATGCACACCCCGCAGATGACCACCGCTGACATGTCCATGAAGATGGACCCGATCTACAACGAGATCAGCCAGCGTTTCAGGGATGATCAGTCGCTACTTGACGATGCCTTCGCTCGTGCCTGGTTCAAGCTGACCCACCGCGACATGGGACCCAAGGTTCGGTACCTCGGCCCCGAAGTCCCGCAGGAGGAGCTCCTCTGGCAGGATCCCATCCCGGCTGGTACCGGGCTCAACGCCGAGCAGATCGCTAGCGCCAAGGCTGCGATTCTCGAGTCGGGCGTCAGCATCACCGACCTGGTCTTCGTCGCTTGGGCCTCAGCCTCGACCTATCGCCAGTCTGATCACCGGGGCGGTGCCAACGGCGGCCGCATCCGTCTGAGCCAGATGAGCAACTGGGAGGCCAACAAGCCCGANACACTCCGTCAGGTGCTCTCGGCGCTGGAGANCGTCCAGTCGAGCCTCGGCTTCGACGTTTCGATGGCCGACCTGATCGTCCTAGGTGGTACCGCCGCCGTGGAGTCTGCCGCCGCTGCGGGTGGCGTGCAGATCGGTGTCGACGTCTCCACCGGTCGTGGCGACGCCAGTGAGGAGCAGACCGAAGAAGAGAGCTTCGCCTGGCTCGAGCCCCGCTGGGATGGCTTCCGCAACTACCTCGGGAAGGGCAACGCCGACGTCGCTGAGCACCTGCTCGTCGATAAGGCTCACCTGCTCGGGCTNACCGCNCCGGAGATGGCCGTCCTTGTCGCCGGTCTCCGTGTNCTCGGTGTCAGCACCGACAACCACGGNGTGCTCACCGACCGTGTCGGCACCCTCAGCAACGATTTCTTCGTCAACCTGATGGACATCGGCACCGAATGGTCCGANTCCGCCACCAGCGAGGGTGTCTTCGAGGGCAAGGACCGNGCGACCGGCGNGGCCAAGTGGACCGCTACCCGCAACGATCTCGTGTTCGGTTCGAACTCGATCCTGCGGGCGATCGCCGACGTCTACGCCGCCGACGATGCTGGCGACAAGTTCGTGGCTGACTTCGCCAAGGCTTGGGCCAAGGTCATGGACGCAGATCGCTTCGATCTGGCCTAAACCCGATGCGGGCTCCGCCCCGCCGCAAACTCAAGAACGCCCCGTCGGCTGGCTCCTACCAGCGGCGGGGCGTTCGCCGTTCCGGCCGGGAAATGCCGGCACCTACCGCAGCGGTCGGGCGTCAAGCCCNCGAACGGNGANATTGAACTCGATCAGGTTGTCGAGGCTGACCGTCGACCGGCCGGTGATGTCTTCGTCACAGCAGGCGAGCACCACCGACCCCTCGACCATCTGCTCGATCGACTCGACCTGTTCNGGNCGCAANTTCGTGCCGGCGAGCTTGGCCGCGCCTTCCGAGAGCACGGCTGCGCGTGGCTGCACGGCGTTGACCCGCACGCCACTGCCGTACAGTTCCGCGCCGAGGCCATTGGTGAGCCGGTCGAGCGCCGCTTTTGACGCGCCATAGATCGCAATGGTGGTGCCCAGACTGCCGACCTCGAAGGGTGGGCCATCCCAGGGGCGGGCGGTGCCGCTCGACAGGTTGAGGATCCAGCCCTCCCCTGCCTCNATCCANNGANGGCAGCACCGCCTGGGCCAGGTCGAGCGGCGCGTGCACGTTGGCCTCGAACGTGAGATGGCGACGTTTCAGCGGATAGTCGGCCATTGGTTGATAGATCGCCGCCGCTGCGTTGTTGACCAACACGTCGATCGACCCGCCGAGACCCTCGACTGCTTCCCCGACCAGACGCTCCCGGTCGTCGGTGCGGGTGATGTCGGCGACGATGACCACCGAGCGAGCGCCGTGTGCCTCACAACGCGCCGCGGTCTCCTCCAGTGAGCCCTCGAGTACAGCGTGTTCCGACCGAGTTCGAGCGACGAGCGCCACATCGGCACCCTCGGCGGCAAGCCGTTCGGCGATACCGGCCCCGATGCCGCGGCTGGCGCCGGTGACCAAGGCCCGGCGTCCCTCGAAGCGGCGCAGGCGAGTGTCGTTTGGGTCCTCCGTCATGGCCGCACACTACGGTGCAGGCTCGTGTTCAACCTCACCGATCGCACTGCTCTCGTCACCGGCGCGGGCCGGGGTGTCGGCCTCGGCATCGCCCGGGTGCTGATCGATGCGGGCGCTCACGTCTACGTCAACGACCTCGAACCCGACCGGGCGATGACTGCGGCAGCGGATCTCGGCGAACGAGCACTTGCGCTCCCCTTCGATGTCACCGATCTCGAGGCCGTGACCACATCCCTCGCTGCCGTCGCCCCGGTCGACGTGCTGGTCAACAACGCCGGCATCCCGCCCAGCATGCGTCCCCTGCCCTTCCGGCAGACGACCCCCGACGATTGGGCTCCCTTTCTCGACGTCAACATCATGGGCGTTCTCAACTGCACACGTGCCGTGATCGACGGCATGTGCGAGCGAGGCCACGGACGAGTCATCACGATCTCATCCGGCTCCGGCACTCATGGACAAAACATCGGCGTATCCCTCTACGGTGCCGGCAAGGGGGGCGCGATCTCGTTCATGCGACACCTTGCGCTCGAGACCGCCCGTGACGGGGTCACCGCCAACACTCTCGCTCTCGGCCTGATGGAACGCGAGGACGGACCTAGCGAGATCACCGAGAAGATGGCCCGCATGATCCCTGTGGGCCGAACCGGTACGCCGGACGACATCGGGTATGCCGTCACCTTCCTCGCCTCCGACGAGGCGGCGTGGATCACCGGCCAGACCATCGCCGTCAACGGCGGCTCCACCACCAGCTGACCCACATATCCACGAGGACCACACCATGGATCGCGAAAAACTCGACAACCTCCACGACCTGACCGGTCGGGTCGCCATCATCACCGGTGGCACCCGCGGCATCGGCAAGGCAATCGCCGAGGGATTCGGCGTTGCCGGGGCCAAGATCGCCGTGGCAAGCCGAAAGGCCGACGCCTGCGACGCCATGGTTACACACCTCGCCGAGATGGGAATCGAGGCGATCGGCGTTCCCACGCACATGGGCGATCTCGATTCGATCTCGGCTCTGGTCGATGAGACGGTCGCCGCCTTTGGCCGCATCGACATCGTCGTCAACGGCGCCGCCAACGCGCTGGCCTTGCCGCTCGGTCATCTCACCGAAGAGGCATGGAGCAAGTCACTCGACACGAACCTGCGGGGACCGGCGTTCCTTGTCGAACGGGCGCTGCCCCATCTCGAGGCGTCCGGCAATGCGGCGGTGCTCAACATCATCTCGGCGGCGGCGTTCCTGTTCAATCCGCACGGCGCCATGTATTCCGCCGGCAAGGCCGGCCTTCTGGGACTCACCCGGTCGATGGCCGCAGCGTTTGCCCCGAGCGGCATCCGGGTTAACGCCTTGGCTCCCGGCACGGTCATGACCGACATGGTGATGAACAACCCGCCCGAAGCCGTCGAGTCGATGCAGCAGGCGGCGTTCATGCGGCGCGGCGCCGACCCCGACGAGATGGTCGGCCCGGCGCTGCTGCTGTGCTCCGACGCCGGCAGTTTCATCACCGGCCAGGCACTGATCGCCGACGGCGGCCTTACACCGCACTAGGCGTCACGCCGTGCGGCGCTCCGTGTGTCAGTCGCCGAGGGCCTGCTTGGTCGTGGCGGTGACCTTGCGGATCAGGGGCTCGAAGTGCTCGAGCGGGTACGTCTCGGCGTCGGGGTCGAAGGCCTGCTGATCCCAGTCGTCGGTGAACTCGGCGCACAGCGCCCACCACGACTCGCTCTGGTCGTACTTCGTGTAGCGCAGATCGGTGGGGGCACCGAAGTGCCCGTAGTAGTGCTTCCCCTGGAAGTCCTGGTGATTGAGGATCGCCTTGTAGACGTCGTCGCGCACGTAGGGCTTGATCATCTCCGCCGAGATGGCACCGTGGTTGGGCACCGAGATCGCCTTGCCGACGTCGTGCATGAGCGCACCGAAGATCATCTCTTCGTCGGCGCCGGCCTTCTCGGCCATCGTCGCCGTCTGCAGGCAATGCGTGAGCTGATCAGTGATGAAGCCATCGCTGATCTCGGCAAGCGACTCGAGCAGCATGATCATCCGGTCGGCGACCCGACCCTGGTTCTCGAAGGTCCGGGCGCCGATGTGGGCCCACTGCTCGGCAGTGGACTCGTCCATGCGGCGGAAACTGTCGGGATTCGCATCGGTGACGGCCATGCCGCAATGGTACTCCCGCTCTAGGGTGCAGGCCATGAGGAGCTGTGACGTTGTCGTGATCGGGGGCGGGATTGCTGGCGTGTCCGCCGCTGCCCGACTCGCCGAACAGGGAGCGTCGGTCGTGCTGGTCGAGGCCGAAGCGACCTTGGCATTCCACACGACTGGGCGATCGGCGGCGCAGTACCTCGAGAATTACGGCAACGACGAAGTCCGCAAACTCACCCTCGCGTCGAAAGCATCACTGCTCCCCTTCCTCGGCCCCAGACCGGAACTCATGGTCGGGCGCGAACCGCGCGTGGAAGCACTCAAGGCCCAGGTCGAGCACGCCAAAACGCTTGTCCCGACAACCGAGTTCCTCAATGGCGATCAGGCCCGGGAGATCCTGCCGATCCTGCGGCCCGAGATTGCCGGGGCGTTGTGGGAACCCGACTCCAAGGACATCGACGTCGCCGGCTACCACCAGAGCTATGTCCAGCGCTTTCGCGCCGCGGAGGGAACGATCCACACATCGGCGCCGGTGCG
>NZNH01000031.1 GCA_002694825.1 Acidimicrobiaceae bacterium
GGCGTCGAGCCCGGAGAGGGTGGCGATATCATCGTGATTGGCGACTCCATGTTCGAGGACGCCGACGGCGCCACGATCCCCGAGCGGCTGGCCCGGTTCATGAATCGCTCGGTCACCAACCGCGCCATCGGTGGGACGTACTTCACCAGCCAGGCCGGCCCGGAGATGGACATCCGCAATCAGTATCAGCCCGGGAACTGGTCCTGGCTCATCGTCGACGGCGGTGGCAACGACCTGCTCACCGACGTCGAACTGGGAGATGTCGCCGGCGACGGCGACAGCGCTGCCGCCTTTGGCCGTGATCTCGGCGACGACGGCGTCAGCGACCTCGCTCGACGGGTCGCTGCCGTCCATCGCCACGCCGTAGTCGGCGACGACAATGTTGGCACCCTCGTCGGCACAGGCAAGGGCAATCGCCTTACCGAAGCCGGACCCACCGCCGGTGACTGCGATGTTCTTGCCTTCGAGATGTGCGGTCATGTCGAGCTCCTGAATGTGGGACGCCGGGATGCTAACCGGGGGTTCCTGCTCCGCCCCAACCCTCAACCAGTGGCGGCGACCACAAACCGATGATCACACCCGGGCGGGAGCTGCGACAAGCATTCTCGCAGCATGGGTGAGCTCGGCCTGCACGCTCTCGTCGGGAGCGATGCCGCTGACCCAGCGGGAGAGCGCCGAGGACCACACATGGCCGATCACCCGGGCGATGCCCTCGGCATCGAGTCCCCGATCAGGACCGAGCGCGGTGACGACCAGCGCCCGAAATTGTGTGTCGACCTCGAGCTTGTGTTCGATCGCCGCCGGCGAGGTCGTGCCGAGCGCCCGGATCAACGCACCCATCAGCGTGGGCCGGTTTTGGGTAAGCGCAGCGGAACGCTCGAGCAAGAAGATGAGTCGGTCGCCCGGCGTGTCGCCGGCGAGCGCACCGGACTCGACCCGGCGACGGGTGCGTCGCAGCCAGCCGGCGAGGCCGGCGATGAGCATCTCGTCCTTGCCCGAGTAGTAGCGGTAGATCGTGCCGAGGGCGACACCAGACTCCTCGGCCACGGCACGCATCTGCACGGCCTCGTACCCGCCCTCGCCCGCCATGCGCATGGCGGTCTCCAGGATTCGGATGCGGCGCTCCTGTTGCGCTNGCGTGCGTCGGGGCTCGTCGGCCATTGGTCAACTGTGGACGAATCGACCCCGGCGATGCGAATCGAGTTCGGTGGTCCGCACGCGAACGGAACCGCTCCCCTGCGACGTCGAGGTCAGGCAGCGGCGGGCCGACTGGTCAGGCTTCNGGTGCCGGCGGTGGNGGTGGAAGTTCCGAATCCGGCTCCNATTCCGCTTGGTCGCTGCGCATCGAGCCGAGAATGTCGACACCGGTCGCCGCCTCGATCTGCTCGGTAAGCGAGACGACCGCACCCGGCAACTGCGACACGAGGCCGGGAATTCCCCCGCCCTGACCACCGCCATTGTCGACGATGGCGACCCGATCGATATCGACATTGTTGACCGTCGACACGATCTTGTCGACGAGCTCCGGGAGCATGTTGAGCACGAAGATGCGCTGGCCGTCATCACCAGCAGCCTGGTACTGCTCCGTGAGACGCTGGAACACCTCGACCTGCGCCTTGCCGTCCTCGATGATCTTCGCCGCCTCCGCCTGAGCGGCGAGCTGCTTGGCTTCGAGGTTGGCCTTGGCGGGCGTGACGACATCAGCCTCGAGACGGCGACGCTCCAGCTCGATGCGCTGCTGCTCGAGCTCCTGCTCGGCGGTGGCACGCGCNATGTCGCCGGCGACGGACGCCTCCTCCTCCTTCGCCTTGGCGATCGCTTCGAGCTCCGCAGTGCGGACNCGGAGCTGGTTCTGCTCCTCGACGATGTTCTTGTCGGCCTGCACCGTGGCGATCTGGGCTCGCTCGCGGGCGGCCGCCTCNGCCGCCTCGGACTCNGCCATCCGTTCGGCTTCGGCCACACGGGCCTGCTTGACGACCTCGGCCGTGAGTCGACGGCCGACCGAGTCGAGGTACTGGTTGTCGTCGGTGACGTTTTGGATCTTCATCACGTCAAGCTCGAGACCCAGCGTCTTGATGTCGTCGTCGGCTTCGTCGATCAACTGATGAGAGAACTTCAGCCGGTCCTCGTTGACCTCTTCAGGCGACAGCGTGGCGAGTACACCGCGCAGGTTGGCTTCGAGCGTCTCCTTGGCGATCTGGCCGATCTGCTCGGTGGGACGGTCGAGGAAGCGTTCGGCGGCGTTCTCGAGCAGACCCTCGGCGCTCGACACCTTGACGTTGGCGATGCCCTGCACATTGAGCGGGATCGCGCCCTTCGAGTAGGCATTGGTGACCGAGACCTCAAGCGGGATCGTGTTGAGATCCATCCAGGAGNCCTTCTCCAGNATCGGGATNCGAAGCGTGCGGCCGCCCTTGAGAATGCGATAGCCGACCGTTCGGCCATCCGACAGGGTGCGCGTTCGACCGGAGATCACGGCGACCTTATTGGGGGGACAGATCACGATCAGCGAACTGACAATCATGATCACGAACAGGACCGCGAGCACGGCGATGATCGCCAAGGCGAGTGCAGTAGCCATCAGGGGTCTCTCTTTCCTGGTTGTCTCCGGCCGGACCGGAGGTTGATGCCCGGCGAGCCGGGTCGTTGAGTAGGGGTCAGCCGAGTTCGAGATCGGGGCCGAGCGGTGCGACAAGGGCGACCCCGCCTTCCACCCGGACGATCACGACGCGTTCGCCCGGATCGATTGTGGAGCCGTCGACCGGAGTCGCGGTCATCTGTTCGCGAGCGCCTGCCTTCGTGAGAATGATCTTGCCACGGTGTTCGCCACTGATCGGAAGAGCCACGTTGGCGATCATGCCCTCGAGTTCGTGGTCCATGACCTCGCTGGAGTTGGAGTTTCTTCGAAGCCAACGGAAGGCCGCGCTGTTGAACGCGCCGGCGGCAACGGCGGTGATAATCGCCACGAGCAAGGTGATGAGACCGGCGGTGCCGACGATCTCGAGCAACAGACCGGTCAGGCCGAAGAAGCCCAACACGAACGACATCGTCGACAACGACAAGAACGCAAGGGGGCCGTCAGCATCGGCGTCGCCGAACCCATCGGCACCATCGGCATCGCCGGCGAAGGAAAACCACAGCAACAACGGAATACCGACCGCCGCACAGAAAAGATAGAGAGCCGTCATACCCGCATCACCGTCCTACCCAACCGTACTCCGATTCCTTGCGGGGGTCTCCGCGGGTACGGTCCGGTGCCATGTCCGACACCACGGAAACCGTCGTCATCAACCACAGCGAGTTCCCGCTTCCGCCCCAGGTTCGCGAGTGGCCCGGGATCCGCGTCGTCGAATGCCCGCGCGAAGGCGAGATCCCTCCCGACATCGACGGCGAGGTCGTGTTGACCCGCACCGACGGTGGCCCCAACCTCGCCGACCTGCTGGGCCGGAGTCCGAGGTGGGTACACACCGTCGGCACCGGTGTCGACAGCTTCCCGTTCGACGCCCTCCAGGGACAAACACTCACCTGCTCACGCGGCATCAGCGGCGAATTGATCGGTGAGTGGGTCTTCGCCCAGATGCTCGCAGCCGCCAAGGGACTCCCCGACGTCTTCCTCGACCAACCACCGGCCGATTGGTCCCGACCCGACTTCCGGGTCGGGACCCTGCGGGGCGCCACCGTCGTGATTCTCGGCATGGGTGGCATCGGGTCCGAGGTCGCCCGCCTCTCACTTGCGCTCGATATGAACGTCATCGGGGTCCGCCGACGCGGTACCGACGCACCTCACCCAGGCATGACCGTGGTGAACGACATCGCGACCGTGATCGGCGAAGCCGATCATGTCGTGGTCGCCGCTCCCTCGACCCCCGACACCCAGGGCATGTTCGACACCGAGCTCTTCGCGAAAATGAAGCCAGGCGTGCACTTCTGCAACATCGCCCGAGGCACCCTCGTCGACCAGGACGCGCTGCGCGCTGCGCTCGATGGCGACACGATCGCCCGGGCATCGCTCGACGTCTGCACCCCCGAGCCNCTGCCCGAGGGCCANTGGATGTACCACCANCCCAAGGTGCTNCTCACNCCCCACACCTCGTGGATGGGCCCGGGCGCGTACGAGACGATGATCGAGACGTTCCACCACAATTACCTCGCCTGGCGAGCGGGCGAACCCCTCGACGGGCTGGTCGACATCGACGCCGGCTACTAGGAAGTTGGTCCATGTCGTTCAACGATCGCTTCCACGAGATCAGTTCCGAAGTCCGCAACTGGGGCCGGTGGGGTGACGACGACCGCCTCGGCACGCTCAACCTGCTCACCGACGAAGCCGTTGCCCACGCTGCGTCGACAATCCGTTCGGGCCGGCGGGTCCCGATGGCGATCGATCTCTCGCCGAACGGACCCCAGATCGGTTCGATACCCGGCCGGGTCAACCCACTGCGGGCGATGAACTACATCAACAACCCGGANCTCGGCGACCCCGACGGCAACGCCATGGTCCCCCACTTCAACGACGACCATGTCGTGATGGGTCTGCAGGCTGCGACCCACTGGGACGCACTCGGCCATGTCAGCTACGCAGGCTCGCTGTACAACGGTGTCCCGGCCAACACCGTCACCGCGCTCGGCGGTTCGACCGTGCTCGGGATCGAGAACGTGCGCACGCTTGTCGGCCGCGGCGTGCTCCTCGATGTCGCTGCGATGCGAGGAGTCGACCAACTCCCCGGCGGCCACGANATCACGAGTGACGAACTCGACGAGACGGCTGCGTGGGCGGGCGTCGAGATGCGACCCGGCGACATCGTGCTGATCCGCACGGGCCGAATCCGTTCGTTCAAGGACGGTGGCGGGCTCTCGTACATCATGGGTCCTGCCGGCGACGCGTCGAACCCCGGCCCGGGCATCGACGCGTGCCGATGGTTCCACCGCAACGACGTCGCCGCCGTCGCCGACGACGTCATGACCTTCGAGGTCTTTCCCGGCCCGGAGCCTGAGAACATGCTTGCGGTCCACTGCCTGGCGATCGTCGACATGGGACTCACCACCGGACAGATCTGGGATCTTGAGGCGTTGTCGGTCGCCTGCGCCGAGGAGGGCCGCCACACCTTCTTCCTCGCAGCGAACCCCGAGCCCTTCGTCGGCGGCTGCGGCGCACCAGTCAGCCCGGTCGCCGTCTTCTGATAGACACGGGTCCGTCCCGAGCGGGGACGGCCGCTCATTCGGGGGTGCATGCACATGTCGTCGTTGGTCGAACGCCTCGCCAGCATCGAACTGTTCTCCGAGCTCACCGGCAAGGAGATCAAGAAGGTCGCGTCGTACATGACGACGACCGATGTGCGTCAGGGCCGAGATCTCACCGTGCAAGGCACCACCGGCCGCGACTTCATGATCATCGTCGACGGCGAGGCCAGCGTGCGCCGCAACGGGCGCCTCGTCGCCACCCTCGGCCCCGGCGACTTCTTCGGCGAGCTCGCCGTGATCGCCGGCGTGCCCCGTACGGCCACCGTCACCGCCGAGAGCCCGATGGTGGTCGAGACCCTCAACCGGCGCGAGTTCTCATCGCTGCTTGACGAGAGCCCCAAGCTCGCCCGCAAGATCCTCGTCGGTGCGGTGAAGCGCCTGTACGAGCTCGAAGACGGCGTGGTCCGCTGATCCGATGACCGAGATCGCCGTCGTCGGTAGCGCGAACCTCGATCTCGTCGTCGAGGTCGACACCATCCCGCTGGTCGGGGAAACCGTCCTCGGGGGCGACCTGCGTCGGATCCCCGGCGGCAAGGGTGCCAACCAGGCCGTCGCAGCTGCGCGCCTCGGACGCGACGTTGCGATGATCGGGCGCCTCGGCGACGACGAGGGGGGTGCCATGCTCCGATCAGCCCTCGAGGGTGACGGCGTCGACACCCGTCATCTCCTCACCACCGCCGATATCCCCAACGGCGTTGCGTTGATCTCGGTCGGAGCCGACGGCGACAACGCGATCGTGGTGAGCCCCGGCGCGAATGGCCGGGTCGCTCTCGCCGACATCGAGGCAGCGAGCGCCATCCTCGATACCGCCGCCGTCACCCTTCTGCAGCTCGAGGTCCCGCTCGACGCCGTTGCCGCAGCTGCTGCCCTCGCCGGCGGCACCGTAATCCTCAATCCTGCGCCCGCTCCGTCGGAACCCCTCCCGATGTCGCTGCTCGCCGACGTCGACGTGCTCGTGCCCAACCAGACGGAACTCGCCACCATTGCCGGCCACGACGGCCCCGTCGACCGAGCCACTGCCGCCGAACTCGCAACCCGTCTGCCGAGCTCGTCGGTGATCGTCACCCTCGGCGCCGAGGGTGCCCTCGTGGTGCTCGACGGCGAGGCGACCCATGTGCCCGCTCCCGTTGTGCGCCCGGTCGACACCACGGCAGCAGGTGATTCGTTCTGCGGCGCGCTCGCCGACGGCCTGGTGCGCGGACTGGACCTGGTCGAGGCGACCCGTTGGGCCGTCAGGGTGGGAGCGGCCACCACCCAGCGTCCGGGGGCGCAACCGTCGCTACCGACACCCGACGAGGTCNGGCTTCTCATCGGCGACTGACCTGCGGCCTGNGGCGCTCGCCCGTAGCATCGACGTTATGTCACGCCCCTCGATGCTGATCGACTGCGACCCAGGCCTCGACGATGCCATCGCGCTTTTGGCCGCCGCCCATCTCACCGACCTCGTGGGCATCACGACGGTCAACGGCAATGTCGGCATTGAGCACACGACCCATAACGCGCTCGCTGTCNCCCAGGTCAGCGGCCGTGACATCCCGGTTCATCGGGGTGCCGAACGCCCGTTGATCGCCCCGACGATCGATGCTGCCTACGTTCACGGCCCGACCGGCCTCGGCTCGGTAGAGATCCCGGACCTCAAACGCGACATTGACTCCGATGATGCGGTGGGCTTCATCCTCGACATGGCCCGTTCGGTCGACGATCTCCAGTTGGTGGCCGTCGGACCACTCACCAACATCGCTTTAGCCCTGCGCCGCGATCCCTCTCTGCCGAGCCGGCTCGGTGGGTTCACGATCATGGGTGGCGGTGCCCATATCGGCAACGTGACGGCGGTCGCCGAGTTCAACGTGTGGGCCGACCCCGAGGCTGCGGCGATCGTGTTCCGCGAGTTCCCGATGACCACGATGGTCGGGCTCGACGTCACCCATCGAGTCCTNATGGGCGCGACCGACCGCGATCGCATGCGAGCAGCCGGCGGCCCAGCTGCCACCCTCGCCGCCGACCTTCTCGACTTCGCCGTTGCCCGTGCCGACGAGATCGCCGGGCGCAACGGCGCGCCGATCCACGACGCCACTGCCGTGATGTCAGTCGTGGCGCCCGAACTCTTCACCGGCGTCGAGCGTCCCGTCGAGGTCGAACTCTCGGGCACGATCACTCGCGGCATGACCGTCGTCGACGACCGTCCGGGCGGGCGGGCGGGCGAGGGCCCTGCGCCCGCCAACGCTCGCGTCCTTCTCGACGCCGACGAGCAGGCCGTCATCGACGGCATCGTCGATGCGATCATCGCCCTCGACGCCTCCTGATGATCGGCGAGTTCATCGACGAGATCCTCTCCGGCGATCGGGTCGTCTTTTCTTTCATCAGTGTTTGGGTCATCGCAGGCGTCGTCTGGATCATGCTCGACTGGCTCGGCAATACGAGCCGAGGCCGGTTCGTCCCTAAGGGCGATCAGTACGACGGCACCCGAGCCGAGCGCCTCGAGGCCCGTCGCCGGCAGCGAGCCGAGGACGACGCTGCCGTCCGCTCCACCCTTCGCGATGCCTACGGCACGTCGAGCCTCCGAGTCACCTGGACCACAGCCCACGAGACGGTGGCGATCGACGCCGACAACCAGCTTGTCCGACCCGACCCACGCCGGCCGTCGGCTTCGCTCCGTGAACCGGTCCGGCTCGGCACGTTCAGCGAATCCGGGGTCGAACCGCTGCTCGGCACCTTCGACCCAGACATGCCCTTCGTCGTGGAGGCGACGATGCCGCGCGGGCGCTGGAGTGTCGGCGCCAACCCCTTGATGCTGAGCCGCAGCGGCAAGCCACCGACGGCGGCGACCCTTCGCACTCGTGTCTGGAAGAACCACGCCGGTGATCCCATGTGGGGTGCGGCCAATCAGGAACGGATGCGGTCCGGCCGACCGCCCCACCGTCACAATCCGTTGACCGGCAAGGTCGAGACCGCCGTGGTCGACCTTCGCACCGCTCGACCCGGATGGAAGGGCGAGCTCCTTGATCCGTTCACGACCGTCCCCGACACCGCCGATGCCGAAGCGGACTCTGCATGACTGCCGCCGAACGCTGGATCGACGAACACACCGACGTGGTCGACGACGACGGCGACACCGTCCATGCTGCGGTGACCGTCGATCTCAACGTCGACAGCATCGTCACGGTGCGATGGATCCACGCATCCGACGAACGACCGCAGGGGCTCGCTCTCGACGCCGACCAGCCGCTTATGGTCAGCGATATGACCAACACCCGCATGGTGCTCTGGAACCACTCGGCCCCCGATGAGGTCGAGATCGTCGCCCGAGCCGGTCGCCTC
>NZNH01000032.1 GCA_002694825.1 Acidimicrobiaceae bacterium
GGATGAGCAACTAGGCGTCGACACGCTAGCCCAGCACGGGAGAATAATCCCGGAGGAAAGGAGAGCGCCCCCATTACGCTGTCGACGCGGCGAGGCGACGGAGTGGGCGACCGTCGACACGAGGCTACGACGCGAGGGCGACCGAGAGAGACCCAAAAGTCTAGCTTCCTTCTTAGCCCCGGCCTACTCCTCGCGGCAGACGCGCTTGCGGATCACGGGATCGGGGATGCGTGCGAGCACTCTCCTTTCTTGAACCGTCATCAGTCTACTACCGATCATCTTCGCGCGCGACACCTTCACCTTCAGCAGCCCGTTCGCGTCGGCGCATTTGACCTTCTGCACGATCGCGTCGCACCGCCCCCGCACATGAACAATCCGCGAACCGACCTCGGCGATGGCGAAGGCTTCGTTGGCGATATCGCCCGTCTTCGCCTCGACTACTCGGTTGGCACAGGTCCGAACTCCGTGATTGCGAAAGTTCCGACTGCCGTTGCGCTGAATCGGGCCACCGGGAAGTCGCTCGGGGTCTATGAGCGAGAGGTTCGGGCTTACGACACCCTCCTGCCCGATGTCGACGCCCCACGACCCGTTGCTCACGCCGCGATTTACGAAGCAACTGGCGAGGAAGAGGCCTTCCTCGAACAGTTGATCAAGGCGGAGCGGCTCCCCCTGTTCCTGCTGCGTGCCCTTCTCCGAAAGGTGCAGACCGATGCCGACGTGCCACCCTGCATTCTTCTCCTTGAGGACCTCCATGAGTCCGAGATGGGAAATCAGGTCGCTGGTTGTGATCCNGCACGGGCGGCGATTGCGCTCGGCGNACTGGCGCGCCTTCATGCGTCGGGTTGGGGTGATGCGTGTCCGCAAATGGGGCACTGGTTCATCAACGGCGACATCGTGCCGCGGCTCTTCCACGCCCAGTACCGGAACAATCGGCGTTCGTTCGAACGCTTCGCCGCGGAGCGTTTGAGCGAGCACGGCATGGCTCACGTTAAGGCCATCCGGAAGACCGGATTGGNGCGTATCACCCGGCTGCACGACGCTGCGCCGCGAACGATCCTGCACGGCGATTTCCGACTCGACAATCTCTTTTTCGCCGCTGACGGATCGCTGGCNGCGATCATCGACTGGCAGACGGTTAACCGCGGTCCGGGTGCGCTCGACGTGGCCTACTTCATCGCCGGGTCGCTGCCACCGGAGACCCCCGAGGCGGTGATCGATGACCTGCTCTCGAGTTACCACGGNGCGCTGGTTACCGCCGGTGTCGTGGACTACCCGTTCGAACGACTGTTGGCTGACTACGAGGAGGCCCTCCTCCTGTTGTTGCACCGGATGTCAGGACTCGACCAGTTGGAGTTCGGCGATGACCGAGGTGTCGCCTTGATGGACACCTGGTTCGAACGCTTCGACGCCCGGCTCCAGCGCGTTCCGCTGTAGCCGAACGCCCGCGCCACCCCTCCCCCGGTCTAGCCTCGCCCCCATGGCCGACGAGACGATCTCCCCACTGTTCGACCCTGCTCGCTGGTCGCCGATCGACGACGTCGGCGAACTCACCGACATCACATACCACCGAGCGGTAGACCAGGGAACCGTTCGCGTTGCGTTCGACCGGCCCGAGGTGCGCAACGCGTTCCGGCCTGGAACGGTCGACGAGCTGTATCGATGCCTTGATCATGCCCGGATGTCTCCCGACGTCGGCTGTGTCTTGATCACCGGAAACGGTCCATCCCCGAAGGACGGGGGTTGGGCCTTCTGCTCGGGTGGCGATCAGCGCATCCGCGGCAAGAGCGGCTNTCAGTATGCCGAGGGCGAGACCGCTGAAACGGNCGAGCAGGGGCGGGCCGGCCGTCTTCACATCCTTGAGGTACAGCGCCTGATCCGCACAATGCCGAAGGTCGTGATCGCCGTCGTGCCCGGTTGGGCCGTCGGAGGTGGACACAGCCTGCACGTCACCGCAGATCTCACGATNGCGAGTGCCGAGCACGCCGTCTTCAAGCAAACGGACACCGACGTCGCGAGTTTCGACGGTGGCTACGGGTCGGCATACCTCGCTCGGCAAATCGGCCAGAAGCGAGCGAGAGAAATCTTCTTTCTCGGTATGGACTATTCCGCACAAGAGGCGTTCGAGATGGGCATGGTCAACAAGGTCGTGTCCCACGCGGAACTGGAGACCGTTGCGCTCCAATGGGGCGCTGAGATCAACAAGAAGAGCCCGACCGGACAGCGGATGGCGAAGTTCGCCATGAACCTCGTCGACGACGGTTTGATGGGTCAGCAGGTGTTCGCCGGCGAGGCAACCCGCCTTGCCTACATGACCGAAGAGGCGATCGAGGGCCGCGATGCGTTCCTGGAGAAGCGGGAGCCTGACTGGTCGGCCTTCCCCTGGTACTTCTAGGGATAGAGGCGGCGCAGACGCGATGACAGGGCTTGACGATCCCGACCTGGTCCTGCGGTTCTGGAAGCCCTACGACTGTCTGACGGCGTTCACCGACCGCGACGGGCGTCAGACACTCGCCGACCACATCGATGTGCCCAACGTGTATCCGGCGGGCCGACTCGATCGAGACAGCGAAGGCCTCCTGCTGCTCCCGCGCAACAAGGCCCTCCGGGGCGAGCTCACCGATGCCACGATCGGTCACCCTCGCACCTATCTCGTGCACGTGGAGGGGATCCCGTCCGACGACGCGCTTCATCATCTCGCCACAGGCGTCGANCTCAAGGACGGCCGCACGCGTTCAGCCACCGCGGAGTTCCTCGCTACAGAACCGGCGCTCCCGCCCCGACCAGTACCGATCCGCATTCGCAAGTCGGTTCCTGATTCCTGGATTCGTCTCACGCTTACCGAAGGCAAGAATCGCCAGGTACGTCGAATGACCGCAGCAGTCGGGCACCCGACCTTGCGTCTCGTCCGCATCGCGATCGGGCCGATCACACTGGAGGGTCTCGAGCCGGGACAATGGGACGCCATCACCCCAGAGGAGAAGCGTGAACTCCGGGACGGTCTCACGGGGTTGCGTCGAGCCGCCAATCGATCGGGGGCTGGTCGGCGTTCTCCAGGGCGGCGTTCACGGCGCTGAACGGGCGACTGCCGAAGAAGCCGCGGTGCGCCGACAACGGCGACGGATGGGGCGACTCGAGGATCGTGTGGCGACGCTGGTCGACCAGTGCCTTCTTCTTGCGGGCGTGCGCACCCCAGAGGACGAAGACGACGTGCTCCGTCTTCGCCCCCACGAGGCCGATGACTCGGTCCGTGAAGGTCTCCCAGCCGCGCCCCTGGTGGCTGGCGGCCTGATGGGCCCGGACGGTGAGCGTGGTGTTGAGCATGAGTACACCCTGGCTCGCCCANGAACGGAGGTTGCCGTGGATCGATGGCGGGATCCCAAGATCGGCCTCGAGTTCTTTGAAGATGTTGACGAGCGATGGCGGAAGCCGGACGCCGTCGTTCACGCTGAAGCAGAGACCGTGCGCCTGCCCTGGGCCGTGGTACGGATCCTGGCCGAGAAGCACGACCCTGACGTCGGCGAGGGCGGTGAGATGCAAGGCCGCGAAAACCTCGTCGTGCGGCGGGTACACCTCGTGGGCGGCACGCTCCGCTGCGACGAAGCCCATGAGTTCCTTCCAGTACGGCTGCTCGAACTCGGCGCGCAAGACGGGATTCCAGTCGGTCCGTGGCGGCATGCCGAAGGACCGTAGCGGGTGACCTCATCGCTGTTTGTGTCCTGCCGCCGGAGCGGCCAGACTCCCGAAGCATGACCGAGCCGCGGTACGACTGGACCATCGACGAGGTGCTCGCCGTCATCAAGCGCCCATTTCACGACCTCCTTTCCGCCGCACATGCGTGCCATCGCGAGCGGTTCGACCCGCACGAGATCGAGGGTGCCAAGCTGCTGTCGATCAAGACCGGCGCATGCCCCGAGGACTGCGCCTATTGCCCCCAGTCGGCTCGGAACGAGACCGACCTGCAGCCTGAACCCCTCATGGACCTGCCGGACATCCTCGCCAAAGCCGAACAGGCGAAGGCCGAAGGTGCCACCCGTTTTTGTATGGGAGCAGCGTGGCGTTCACCGAACGATCGGCAAGTCGACGAGGTCGCGGAGGCAGTCCACGCGGTCGCCGATCTGGGTATGGAGACGTGCGTGACACTCGGGATGCTCACCGAGAGCCAAGCCCAGACGCTGGCCGATGCTGGACTCGACTACTACAACCACAACCTCGACACCTCCCCCGACTTCTACGGCGAGATCATCACGACGCGCACCTATCAGGACCGTCTCGACACGCTCGCGGCTTGCCGAGAGGTCGGTATCAGCCTCTGCTCGGGCGGGATCGTGGGCATGGGCGAGACGCGACGGCAGCGGGCCGGGCTGTTGCAGCAACTGGCCATCTTGAACCCGCATCCCGAGAGCGTTCCGATCAATCTCCTGATCCAGGTGCCGGGAACACCGCTCCACGGGCTACCCGAGTTCGAGCCGCTCGAGTTGGTGCGCACGATCGCGGCGGCACGAATCGTGATGCCCGAGTCGACGATCCGCTTGTCGGCGGGTCGTTCATCGATGTCGGAGGAGACCCATGCGTTGTGTCTTCACGCCGGCGCATCGAGCATTTTCCTCGGTGAACGGCTCCTCACGGCCGACAACAACGGCGACGATGCAGACGCTGCGATCCTCGATCAACTCGACGTCAGTGTGAGGCCGCTCGATCGGCGGGTCTCCATCGAATCCTGAACCGATTCGCCCGGATGTTCACACGGGGCGATCGCCGACGATGCTGGCGCGCTCCATGATGCGCACATCGGGGTAGTAGTCGCTGAGTGCGTAGTGCTGCACGATCCGGTTGTCCCAGAGGGTCACCTGGTTCGGCTCCCATGAGACCCGGTACTGGTATTCCAGGATCGATGCCCGAGAGATCAGGTAGCGGAGGAGTTGGTTTCCTTCGTGCTCGTCCATGTCGACGACATGGGACGTGAAGTAGGCGTTCACGAAGAGAAGCTTTCGACCGGTTTCGGGGTGAGTGCGCACGATCGGGTGGTGCACCACCGGGTACTGCTCGCGCATCTCCGCCTTCTTGCTGTCGTCGACAAAGCTGCCGAACGCCGACGTGTAGTCGTGGGCAGCCTGAAGACCGTTGAGGCGTTCTTTCATCTCGTCGTCGAGCCCGTCATATGCGGCGGCCATGTCGGAGAAGGCGGTATCGCCACCAGTCGCAGGCACCTGGATCGAACGGAGGATCGCGCCCATCGACGGTGTCTCGCGCCAGGTGACATCGTGATGCCAGCCATTTTCGAAGCCACCCGCCTCCACCCCCTTTTCGAAGCGAACCAGCTCAGGGTGCTCCTCGCTTCCAAGCAGGAACGGATGTACCTCGAGTTCACCGAAGCGCCGGGCGAACTCAACATGTTCGGTGCTGGAGATGTCCTGATCACGGACGTACACGACCTTGTAGTCGAGCCAGGCACGACGAATCTCGGCGATTACCTCGTCGGGCAGATCTCCGCTGAGCCGGACTCCACTGATCTCGGCACCCAGGGTGACGCCTTTGGGCGTGNCGGTGATGTGTTCGTACTGCGGTGACGACAGCCGTGCGCGTTCGTCGGCAACGTGGACGACCGGTCCGAGCTCGACACCGAATTTCTCGATGTACACGCGGCGAGGAGCGATGCGAGCGATTGGATCCTTGGTCTTCGGATCAGCAGTGGTCATGGGTTGTCCTTTGGGGTGTCGGCCAGCAGGCCGGCGATCAGGAGGTCGGTGGATCGGAGGAAGAGTTCGTCACCGTCGACGCGACCGAAGTGCACAGCGTGGGCGGCAAGATGCGTGTGGGTCGTGCCGGCGCCGGTGAGGATGTCGCCGATGTGGGAACGGCTTCCGGGGAAGTCGTCGAAGGCAGCCGAAACGAGGGCGGAGCCGACGACGTGCCAGAACAGGACCCTGAACGCTGCGACCGTGTCCTCACCCGTCGATGTGATGGCGCTCATCAGTTCGAGTCCTCGGTCGAGCGTGCCGAGGAGTCCGGCGCTCAGTCGGTCGGCATCATTGAGGAGGCGCAGCGTCTCGCGGTCGTGGATCAGGTGGTTCCGGAGTCCGATGGCGAGCGCCCGCACCTGTTCGCTCCACGTGCCGTCCGCCGGTGGTGCCTTGAACTCCGCCAGGCTCGCCCGGGCGACCGCGTCGAGGAGTGCGTCCTTGTTGTCGAAGCGGAGGTAGATCGTCATCGGGTTGACGTCGAGTGCGGCGGCGAGCTTGCGCATGCTGAAATCGGAGAGTCCGTGCTCACTGATCAGGCCGCGCGCGACCGTGACGATGCGGTCGGGCGTGAGGTCGAGGGTCGGCACGCCGTCGAATATACACCGTATAGGGGCACTCTTCATCGACGAATCGGGCCATCGCGTCCTCGCCCGCCGTGCCCGCTTCGGCCTGGTCCGCCGCANCGGGCGTTGCCAGCGCGAGAATCAGCCAGTGAGTGACTTCACCGAGGTGGACACGGAAGAGACCTGGCTCAGCGACGACGATCTCGCCACCGTGCGGGGGCGCGTCCCGATGGTGTACGTCGATGCCGTACCTGTGCGAGTCGACAGCATTGGCGAGGTGACCCACATCGGCCTCCTGCTGCGCGCCATGGCCGATGGCACGATCAGCCGAGCCCTGGTCACCGGTCGAGTGGTCTTCGGCGAGCGCATCCGTCATGCGCTGCTCCGTCATCTTGAGAAGGACCTCGGGCCGATGGCACTCCCCCGCCTCCCGGCGAATCCGACACCATTCACCGTTGCCGAATACTTCCCGGACCCGACGATCTCCGGCTACCACGACCCTCGTCAGCATGCAGTCAGCCTGGCGTACATCGTCCCGATCGACGGCGAGGCGGCTCCTGCCGCCGATGCGCTCGACCTCGCGTGGGTCACACCAGAGGAGGCGATGAGCCCCGAAGTCATTGCCGAGATGACTGGCGGTCACGATCGGCTCCTGCGCCTTGCCCTGGGCCACACCGGGCAGCTCCCCTAAGCCGGCGACGGCGGACGGTGTGACCCCTGGCGCCCGACTGCGGTTTGGGTCTCGCAATCCGGCAGGCTTAGGTCATGGAGAAGCGTGATCTGCTCGTGATCGGCGGCGGTCCTGCCGGCGCGGCCACCGCCATCCGTGCGGCTCGGGCTGGCGTCAACGTCACCGTGTTCGAGAAGGGAACTCGCGGCCGGGACAAGGTCTGCGGCGATGGTTTGACCCCTCGTGCGGTCGCTGCGCTCCACGAACTTGAGATCGACATGGACGATGCGCATCGCATCGACGGGCTGCGGATGATCGCCGGAACGACTCGGCGTGAGCTTCCCTGGCCCGACAACGGCCGTTTCGCTCCGCACGGAGCGGTCTGGCCCCGCCGACGCCTCGATGAGACGCTGATCAGCGNTGCCGAAAAGGCCGGCGCCGAGATCTGCTTCGAAACCGAAGCCCTCCCTCTTCTCGATGGCGAGCGCGTCGTGGGTGTCGAGGCGGACGGCACGAAATTCGAGGCGCCGATGACCGTCGTCGCCGCCGGTGCACCTGGGGCCGTTGCCCGAATGCTGGGGGCCGAGCGCGACCCCAACGAGCCCTTCGGCCTTGCGATCCGCACCTATGCCGAGTCACCGCGCCACGCCGACCGTCACCTTGAGGCGTGCCTCACGCTCAANGACGAGCACGGCACGGCAGTACCCGGCTACGGCTGGATGTTCCCTNCCGGCGACGGCACGGTGAACATCGGTGTCGGGGCGCTCTCGACGATGAAGGGCTTCAAAAAGCTCAACCTCAACAAACTCCAGGAGAGCTACCGGCAACTCGTCACCCCGGAGTGGGATCTCGGGCCTGATCTCGAGAAGCCTCGAGCGTGGCGCCTGCCGATGAGTGCGCTGAAGCGCCACGGTGATGGTTGGGTTGCGGTCGGCGATGCCGCCGGCCTCGTGAATCCAATGAACGGTGAGGGGATCGACTACGGCCTTGAGTCGGGCATGATCGCGGCCGATCTCTTTATCGCAGACCCCTCCACCGCACCGGCCATGTACGACGCTGCCGTCGGCGAACGCTTCGACGCGTTCCTTCGCACCGGGCGCCGCTTCAGCTTCTTGATCGGCCACCCGTGGATCCTTCGCAGCGGGCTGCGCCTTGCGGTCGGTACGCAGTACATCGCCGACATCACGCTGCAGGTCATGGGCAACCTGGTCGACAGCCAGACCCCTGGAGCCGCCGGCCGTGTGATGCGTTTGGCCGACCGTACGCTGGCAGCCGCGGACCCGATCCTTCGCAGGACCCGAGCAGCAGCTTGATCGCCGGCGCTACTCAGGCGCCGAAGCGTGACTGCAGTACGCCGTCCAATTCCTCAAGGGAGCGGACGATCCGCTCGACAGAGTGTTCGATCATCAGGTTGACGACTTCGTCGGCGAAGCGGCGTCGCCAGTCGGTGAAGANCCCGATGACCGGTCGACCGATCCCGACGGCGTAGCCGATCTCCCATGCCGTGCCGTCATCTGTGGTGATGCCGTTGAGGTTGGCTACGACGAGATCGCATCGGTCGATCGCGTCGCGGTCGTTCCGAAAGATCTCGAGCGTGTTATCGGGCGTCTTGTCAGGGTTGTCGCGGTGCGGGAGAAAGGTCGCGAGCCCGTGCGCGACGATCCGCGTGTCGATTGTTTCGATCCACCACCGCTCCCCTTCGTCGAAAAGTGGGCCGGCGACGTAGACGAGTGGCGAAGTCATCGGGCCATTGTGCCTCGCCGCGTTCGGCCTGACGATGCGTCAGGAAGTACGCTGCTCCCATGAGCACGGATCCTGCGACCAGTGTCACCCCTGCCGAGGAAGAGCTTCCTCTGATCATCTCCGTCGACGATCACGTCATGGAGCCCCGCGACCTGTGGCAACAGCAGCTTCCGCCGAGCAAGCGTGACCGCGGTCCGCGGACCGTTCAGGAAAAGGTCCGTCTGAAGTTCGAGGGCGGTCATTACGGATTCGAACGCAACGACCCTGACGGTCACCTGTGTGACGTGTGGCTCTACGACGACCTGGTGACGCCCACCGGCTTCCTGCACGGCCCCGCTGGCGTGCCTCGAGAAGAGCAACGCAACGTGGCCGCTGTCTACGAGGATCTGCGACCGGGCACCTACAGCCAGCGCGAGCGGTTGGAAGACATGGAGCTCAACCATGTCTCGGCTGCGATCAACTACCCCAACATCTTCCCCCGCTTTTGCGGGCAGGGGTTCCTTGAGCGTGAGGACAAGGAGTTCGCGCTCGAGTGCCTGAAAATCTACAACGACTGGATCATCGACGACTGGGGCGGCGGCGCCGGCCGAGGCAAGCTCATCCCGCTGACGCTCGTTCCGCTCTGGGACCCCGTGCTCGCCGCCGAGGAAGTCCGTCGCTGTGCGTCGAAGGGCAGCTACGCCATCGCCTTCTCCGAGAATCCTTCGAAACTCGGCTGCGCCACGATGTACTCCGGCGAGTGGGATGTCCTCTGGGACGCATGCCAGGAAGCCGACGTCACGGTGTCGATGCACATCGGCTCGTCGTCGTCCATGCCCACCACCTCACCCGATGCGCCGTTGGCGACCTCGATGTCGCTGTACGCCCAGAATGCGGAGGGCTCCTTTGTCGATTGGGTGTTCTCGGGAACGCTGCAGCGATTCCCTTCCATCAAGATCGCGTATGCCGAGAGTCAGGTCGGCTGGATGCCGTTCCAGCTTGAACGCATGGATTCCGTGTTCAAGGAAGGGCGTGGCGGTGTCGGTGGCGCAGGCCCGCTGCCCAGCGAAATCGCAAAAGGTCGAATCTACGGCTGCATTTTCGACGACCTCGTCGGCCTCAAGCAGCGTGACGATGTGGGCATCGATCAGATCTTGTTCGAGACCGACTATCCGCATTCCGACGGGACGTTCCCCCACAGCCGCAAGGTGGCACACTCGATGTTCGCGGCGGTCGGGATGAACGCCGAGGAGTGCTACAAGGTGCTTCGCGGCAACGCGATCGAAGCCTACGGTCTCCAGCGCTTCGGTATCACCGAGTAAGCACCTGCAGTCTCACATCAGCCGACTGGGCCGAGGACCCGATCGAGGTAGCTGTTGGTGAAGCGACCCTCAGGGTCGGCACGACAGCGAGCGGACTGGAAGCGATCCCATTCGGGATAACGCGGGGCGAGCGTTTCTGCGGTCTCCGCGTGCATCTTTCCCCAGTGTGGTCGGCCGTCGAACTCCCGCACGATCGACCACAGCCCACTGAAGTACTCGTCGTACGGGGTTCCCCAGAAAACATGGGCGGCGATGTAGCCGCGGTCGCTTCCGTTGGCGGTCGACAAGGGAATGTCGTCGGCGGCAGCGCAACGAACTTCGATCGGGAAGGTGACGGGTTTGCCCAGCGTTCGGGCAAACGCGTTGATCTCCCGGACCGCGGGCACGAGCGAGTCGAGCGGCACGGACCACTCGCTTTCGTAGAAATGCACCCACCGCGGGGTGGTGAAGACCCTGTGGGATACGTCGACATACTCACGGTTCATCTCGCTGCCGTTGAGCAGCTTGGCGACCGTTGGTGCCGCTCGGGGAAGGCGCCGGGCAACGCGGTTGATCACGCCAAAGCCGATGTTCTCCGCCACGAGTTTGTCGGCGACATAGCGGCGACGTGAGAGTGGCGCAGCCGGTTCGTCGGTCCGATTGTTAATCTTGAGAGCTGCGTTCCGCCCGCCCGGCATGAAGAAGAACTCGGCGTGATCGTTCGCCCGAATGGTGTCGGGCCACGCCTCCAGCACGTCGTCGAGTGCGTGGCTGGACTCGACGGCGTGAATACGGAAGCACGGGACGGCCTGCAGGGTGACACGAGTGATGATGCCGAGCGCGCCGAGACCAACACGAGCGCAATGGAAGAGTTCCGGCTCGTGGTTGGCGTCGATGTTGACCACGTCGCCGTTGGGCGTGAGCATTCGAAGACCTCGAACTTGCGTAGCGATGCCGCCGTAAGCGAGGCCCGTGCCATGGGTGCCGGTACTCACCGCGCCGGCAATCGACTGCTTGTCGATGTCGCCCATGTTGGTCAACGCCAGTCCGTACCGGTCGAGTTCCCGGTTGAGCTTCTTCAACGTGATACCGGCTCCGACCGTGACGAGGCCGGTCGAGGGGTCGACGTGATGCAGTTGATCCAGCGCGTGAATCGTGACGTGAAAGTCGGGCGTGACGGCGATGGCCGTGAACGAGTGTCCGGCCCCCATGACCTTGATGCGGCGCCCTTCGGCATCGGCTCGTGCGACGATCGCTGCAAGTTCGTCTTCGCTGCGTGGAGTGAAGATCTCGCGTGGCTGGAAACGCTGAAGCTGCGACCAGTTCGTGATTTCTCGCCGTGCCATCACCAGTGCCTCAGGTCGACCGGGAATTCGTCAACAACCTCGTTGCCGTCGACGAGCCACATCGTCTCATGCCGAGCCACGGTCGGGTCGAGGTGGGCGGGCACAAGACGGATTCGCTGATCGAGTTCGACGGCCTTCTCCGGGCTGGGAACGAGGGTGATGTGTTCGTCGCTGCAAAACATGACCTGCCCCTCCGGCCAGAACGGATCGCCGTGGTCCATCCCGAGCGCCTTCAGTCCCGCATTCGCGACGACGTAGCCATCGCCCCGCGACAGGATCGAACACTCGAGGAAGATCGCCTGACGGAACGGGAGATCGAGTCGCTGGTATTGCGAATCCCCAAGAAGAAAGGTGCCGGCCTGGATTTCGCTGGCCCACGTGTTGGTGTCGTAGGTACCGGTGCCCCCGGCCGAGATGATGTCGCCGCCGACCTGCGCCGCAGCATCAAGCAGCAGCGCCATGGCCTTCTCGACAAGGTGGATGCGCTTGGAGCGCCCTTCCACCATCATCAGATGGCCCTCGTAGCCCATGACGCCGCGGACCTCCAGTCCGGCGCTTCGGGCCCGATCGGCGAGTCGGCCTGCGTCGCCGGGAACGATTCCGCAGCGTGGCAGTCCGACATTGACGTCGATCAGGACGTTGCGAAGCCCCGCTGCGGCAGCGCGCTCGACCGCTTCTTCAGAGTCGACGGCGATGGTGACGAGTGCGTCGACGTCCGCAAGCCGCCGGAGTTGGGCCCGATCGAGTACCTCGTTTGCCAGCAGAAGATCGTCGCCGAGGCCGGCAGCCGCCATTCCCTCGACCTCGCGAACCGTCGCGCACGTGAATGCCCGGTGGCCGGCATCAGCCAGGCGCCGTGCCAGCGCAGTCGACTTGAAAGCCTTGACGTGCGGTCGCAGGCGCGGACCCGGGAGCGTCTCGCCGATGGTTCGAATGTTGTGATCCAGCGCGTCGACGTCGACCACGAGTGCGGGCACCGGGATTGCCATGGCCGCACCGTAGTGCGTGGAGGTCAGGCGTAGACCTTCGCAAGCGCCTCGGCTGGAGGGACATAGTCGAGACCCTGGGCCTCAGCGACGTGTTGCTCGGTGAGCATCCCCCCACAGATATTCAGACCGCCGAGAAAATGGGCATCAGCCAGAAGGGCGTCGCGGGGTCCTTGATCAGCGAGGGCAAGGGTGAAGGGCAACGTTGCGTTGTTGAGGGCATAGGTGGACGTCCGTGGCACGGCGCCCGGCATATTGGCAACGCAGTAGTGGACGACGTCGTGCAACACGTAGGTCGGCGTGGCGTGCGTGGTAGGTCGACTGGTCTCGAAGCAGCCGCCTTGATCGATCGCCACATCGACAAGTACGGATCCCGGCTTCATCCGCTTCACCAGTTCCTCGGTCACCAGCTTTGGTGCCGTGGCGCCTTTGACCAGGACTGCGCCGATCACAAGATCGGCAGCAAGGACCTCGGCCTCGAGCGAGTCATTGGTCGAGTAGACCGTCTCAAGTTCAGCCCCGAAACGACGGGAAAGCCGGTCGAGCACGTCGAGATCGCGGTCGAGAACGGTGACTTGTGAGCCAAGCCCGATCGCCATCTCAATGGCGTTTTCGCCAACGACCCCGCCACCGATGACGACCGTACGGCCCGACGCCACGCCAGGGACACCGCCGAGAAGAATGCCGGCACCGCCATTGGGCGACTCCAGGCAATGGGCGCCAGCTTGCACGGCCATGCGACCGGCGACCTTGCTCATCGGGGCCAGAAGCGGCAGTCCGCCGAGGGCATCCGTGACCGTTTCATAGGCGATGCAGGTGGCACCACTCTCGAGCAGTTCCTCGGTCTGGGGGACATCTGGTGCAAGGTGGAGGTACGTGAAAAGAAGATGGCCCTCGCGAAGCTTTGCGCGTTCGGCTTCCTGCGGCTCCTTGACCTTCACCACCAAATCCGCCTCGCGCCAAACCGCCTCCGCGTTGACCGCGATGGTGGCACCTGCGGCTACGTACACCTCGTCCGGAGCGCCGATACCGATGCCAGCGCCAGCCTCGACCGCCACCTCATGGCCGTGGGCGACGAGCTCCCGCACACTTGCGGGCGTCAGCCCGACCCGCCGCTCGGCCACCTTGACTTCCTTCGGCACGCCAACATGCATCGGCCTTCCCTCCCCTGGCGTTGATGTCTTCTCAGCAACATATGCCTTTCGACGGGCCGAATCCCTGAAAGATCATGTGCTTGGCAATAGCCTGATGCACGATTCCTGCGCATGGAAGCCGCCTGTCGTAATCTTTGTGCATGCTCGATCTTGATGCGACCGACCAGCAGATCATCGCCTTGCTCCAAAGCGACGGGCGCATGACACACGCCGCCATCGCCGAACGGATCCACCTCTCCGCCAGCGCCTGTCTGCGCCGCGTTCGCCGACTTGAGGCCACCGGCGTCATCAGTGGCTACCACGCGGCAATCGACCGCGAGCGGGTCGGGCTCGGAACCACGATCTTTGTCGAGATCTCTCTCGACAGTCAGCACGAGGATCATCTCGACGAATTTGAGGCGGCGGTCGCAGCGGTACCCGAAGTCATCGGCTGTCATCTCATGGCAGGTGACTTCGACTATCTCGTCCATGTCGTTGCTGCCGACGTCAGCGATTATGAGCGAATCCACCGCACCCAGATGGCTCGCCTGCCACATGTCGCCAATGTCCGATCCAGCTTCGCGCTCCGGTCAGTCGTCGAACGAGGAACAATCGAGGCGCGTGTCGCCTTGGCCGGCACAGAGCACACCGACAGATGAGATGAACGAGCCGCGGCTAGCCGGTGGCCTTGGCGAGCGACTCGACGACCTCGGCCGTCGGTAGCGCAGCGATTGCCTCCGGCGGACACAGAACCTTTCGGGCTCGACTTCCCCCACCGACAATCACTTGGGTGCGCTCCATCACCAGCGCATCGATCCAGACCGGGAGATCGCCAGGCAGCCCAAAGGGCGTGACGCCGCCGATCATCATCCCGCCGGACCGCTCCATCGTCTCCTCCGGCGAGGCGAAGGACGCCTTGCGGCTCCCAAGGCGCTTCCGAACAACACCGTTGACGTCCAAGCGGGTCGAAGCCAGAACGACACAGCACACCACGGGCCGCTCCTCGGCCTTTCCGGCGACAAGGATCGCATTGGCACTGTCGTTGAGTGCGAAGCCGTAATGCTCACAGAAGGCTGACGTATCCGCGAGATCCGGGTCGCAGTTGACGATGTCATACGGATAGTCGGTCGCACGAAGTGCGGCGAGCACGGGATCCATCTCTCAGAGTCTGCCATTCAGATGGCGATCAACGTCGTGGCAACCATTGCGGCGACGAACCCGCTCTGCTGGGGGCGGGTGAGTCGCTCGCCGAGCACGACTCGGGCGAGTATGACCGTGGCGATCGGGTACAGCGACGAGAGCACGGCGACGATCGCTAGATCGCCTTCGAGGGTGGCGTAGAGAAACAGCGCGTTCGAGAAGATGTCCACGACTCCGGCAACGGCAGGAAGTCGGATATCGGCCCGTACGGGCGGAAGCGGTGACTCTCGCTTCACGATGAAGAAGAAGACGGCCATCGCACTCACGGTCATCAGGCGACCACCCACGATCGGCCAGGGCGCAGAGGCCTCGATGGTCTGATCCAGCCCGACGAACATCAGGCCGAAGCCAACGCCGGCAAGCAAGGCCTCCAGGATGGCGGCGAGGCTGACCGACGACTGCTCGAACGGCGAGGCGCTCGCCAGGCCGATGGCGAGCAACGCGACCACGACACCAACCCATGCGGTGCCGGCGAGCGACTCGTCGTCGACGAGCAGGCCCCACCCGGCGGGTACTGCGGCTGACGTGATGGCCGTCAGGGGTGCGACAACCCCCATCGGCCCGCGGGCGAGCCCCCGGTAGAGCAGGGCGAGCCCGATGAATCCGGCGATTCCCGCCAGCGCACCCCAGGCAAGGTCGCCGAGGAGGAACTCGTCGGCGATGACGATGGCGCCGACCGTGATCAGCACAAGTCCGATCGTGTGAGAAATCGCGAGCACACGGAGGACACTCATTCGCTTGCCTGCCAAACCACCCAGGAAATCTCCCGTCCCGAAAAGGGCAGCGGTGAGCAATGCGAGGGTGATGGCCACGGGTGCAGAACGTAGCGCTCCGTCGGTAGACGGCCCTACCTCCTAAACGCCATCGCGCAGGCTTACCAGACCATCGGGGCCCCGCCGTTGCAGCGCCAAATCTGACCGGTTGCGAAGCGAGAAGCGTCGGAAGCGAGGTACAGGATCAGATTGGCCTGGTCTTCGGCTTCGCCGATCATCTGCATCGGTGAAGCGCCGGTCAGCATCTTGATCTTGCCGTCCAGCGCCTCCGCATTGATGTTGCCGTCTTCGTCAGTAACCGAGACTTCGGTGAACGCAGTCACGGTTGCGCCCGGGGCAATGGTGTTGACGCGAACGCGCTTGTGAGCGCCTTCGATCGCTGCGGTGCGACCGAGGCTGGCGACCGCCGCCTTCGTCATTGCGTAGACCGCCAGGGTCGGCGCAGCAAAGTCCATGCCCGATGAGGCCACATTGATGATTGAGCCACCAGCCTCCTGTGTGAGCATCTGCCCGAGCGCCGCCTGGACTCCGAAGAACGGCCCCTTCAGATTGATCGCGAGCATGCGGTCGAGTTCTTCCTCGGTAACGTCGGCGATCATCCGATTGTGGGGAACCCCTGCAATGTTGCCCATAACGTCGAGGCGTCCATGATCAGCCACAGCTCGGCCGACAAGCGCCTCGTTGTCAGCTTTTTGGGTAATGTCGCAACGCAGAGCCACGGCGGCGCCACCAGCGGCCGTGATTGCGTCGGCAGTCGCAGTCACCGCCACCTCATCAATGTCACCGAGAATCAAGGAAGCGCCCACCGACGCAAACAATTCGGCCGTGGCCTTACCGATCCCGCTACCAGCTCCGGTAAGGACGGCAACCTTGCCATCGAGTCGGAACGGATCAAGAACGTCGGTCATGAGAGCTCTCCTTCTTTGATGTGGCCAGATTGTTGCTCGCACGCTGTTGCGCTGCAATGTGCGTTCAACGCGCCCAGAGGCCAAGCTGCCTGACGACGCAGCGATAGGGGGACAACGTGCAGGGACTCATCTGCGAAGGGACGACCGAAGACAGCGTGCGACTGTCGGATGACATTCGGCTTGTCGGCGACCTTTCGCCACGACAGGTTCGCGTTGAGATCCATGCTGCCGGCGTCTGCGGCAGCGACATGAGCTGTATCCACGGCAAGTACTACATGCCGACGCCCTTGATTCCCGGCCATGAGGCCGCAGGCAAGGTGGTTGAGGTCGGCTCAGCCGTCACCTACTGCGAGGTTGGCGACCATGTCATCCTCTCAACGTTCGGTAACTGCGGCCACTGCTCCGACTGCGAGGTCGGCGACCCGGGCAACTGTGCCGTCGGCATGGGTGGCCTCTCGCAGCCCTACGCCGAAGGTGACCAAGCGCTCTTCAACTTCGCCAACATCGGCGCCTTCGTGCAGGAAACCATCGTCGCCGAGAACCAGTGCATCCCCATCCCGAAGGAGATGCCGCTGACCAGTGCGGCCCTCATCGGCTGTGGCGTGATGACCGGCACCGGCGCAGTCTTCAACCGTGCCCAGGTGCAGCTGGGCGACACCTGTGTCGTGATCGGCGCCGGGGGCGTCGGTCTCAACGTTATCCAGGCCGCGAAGCTGGTCGGAGCAAGTCAGATCATCGCCATCGACCGCATTCCTGAAAAGGAGAAGCTCGCCACCGAGTTCGGCGCCACTGATTTCATCCTGGCCGAAGACGATCTCGACATGGTCAACGCCGTGAAGCAGCTGAGCGGCGGCGGTGTCCACCATGCGTTCGAGGTGGTCGGCCACACCGGACTGCTTGCGGATGCGATCAACATGACTCGGGCCGGTGGGAACGTCTGCGCCGTTGGCGTGCCTGACCTCACCGCAACCGTCACCTACAACTTCCAATCGCTGCATCAGAACAAGAATCTGATGGGGATCCGTGCCGGAGGCGCGAAGCCACGCAAGGACTTCCGCACGCTCACCAANCTGTACATGAACGGTCAGCTCAAACTCGACGAGATGATCTCGAACACGGCGGGGCTCGACGGCCTCATCGGTGCATTCGACGCCATGCGGGCCGGAACCGAGGCCCGCACGGTGCTCTTGCCCCACGGCTGAGGTCTACGACGCTCGCATGACGTCGATCACCTGCTCGGCGAACCGGAGCACGTGCTCGGGCGTCAACGGGTGCCCGAAATCCATGGTGAAGTGGGTGATCTCGAGTTCCCGCAAATGGGCGAGGTGCTCGAGGAGCGCCTCGCTTTCGGCATCGGTCGTCGGCAATGGCCGCTCGATCGTCGTACCAACCTCGATCGACAGAGGATCCCGGCCCGCCTTCTCAGCGGACTCACGGACGATGCCGAGCCGCATACGCCAGTCGTCATCACCAAGGAAGAAGCAGTTCCACTGGTCGGCCTGACGTCCGACGAGCGGTAGGCCGACCTTGGGGCCGAAGGCGCCAATACAGATCCGCGGTACGGGCTCCGGCAGAGGCGGGGCACTTGCGTCGGTGACCGAGTAGTGGACACCCTCGAAGCTCGGATGATCTTCGGTCCACATCAGCCGACAGATCTGAATGAGTTCTTCAAGCTGAGCGAAACGCACTGACGGCTTCGGGAAGTCGTAGCCGTAGGCCGCGTACTCGTCGGCGCGCCACCCGGCTCCGATACCGAGCACGAAGCGACCGCCGGTCAACGTCTGCAGCGTCGCCGCCATCTTCGCCGTGAGCGCAGGTGGGCGGTACCCGTGACCGAGGACGTGGTGACACAGGGTGACATCGGGGAACTTGGCGCCCAACCAAGTGAGGGTGGTCCAGGCTTCCAGGAAGGGGTCGGTGCGAGCGTCGAAGCCATAGAAGTGGTCAGCGATCCACAGGCTGTCGAAGAACGGAAGGGCAGTCGGGAGAATGTGCTCCTGTTGGTAGAGGACAATCGCCTGGTGGTCGCTGCCGGCGTTGCCGATCACCGGCGACAGCCAGCCGAACTTGAGGTCGTGGGTCATGGCCCGCACGGTAGGCCCTTCGCGCCATGCTCGGGTGGCTCTCGGTCGAGTGCTTCGCGAGGATGCCGTCATGATCGTTGTTCGTTCTGAGACCCACCGTCGTCACCACAGCCTTGAGCTCGATGGCGCAACGATCGTGCCCTCGTGGGAGAGCCCGGATCGGGCGGAGCACGTTGACCGGGCGCTTGACGAGGCCGGGCCACATGAGACGATCGGCCCCGAGGCCTTCGATGCGGAGCTCGCCAATGAGGTCCATGACCCCGACTACGTTCGCTTTCTCGCCGAGGCTTGGCCTCGCTGGCAGGCCGAGGGCCATAGGGCAGCGGGGGCGATGGCGTTCGGTTGGCCTGCGCGTCGGTTCCGCGACGTGCGCCCCACCACCCTCGAAGCCCAACTCGGCTACTACTCGTTTGCTGCCGATTGTTCGATTAGCGACGGCACCTGGGAGGCCGCGCGCGACAGCGCTGCGATCGCCGACACCGCGGCCCAGCGGGTCCTGGCCGGTGCGCCGGTGGTGTTCGCTCGCTCTCGGCCCCCGGGCCACCATGCGATGAAGGACCAATTCGGGGGATATTGCTATCTCAACAACGCCGCCATCGCGGCCCAGCGGCTCCGTTCCGGCGGACATGGGGAAGTCGCGCTCCTCGACGTCGACTACCACCATGGAAACGGAACGCAGGACATCTTCTATGAGCGCGACGACGTGCGGGTGTGCAGTATCCACGGCGATCCTGTGGAGGAGTTCCCCTACTTCTTGGGCCACGCAGACGAGCACGGCGCCGGTCGGGGCGACGGACACAACCGCAACCTCCCCCTCCCCCGGGGAACCGAGGCCGAGACGTGGTTCGACACGCTCGACCACGCGATCGACTGGCTGAGCACCTCCTCCCCCTCGGCACTCGTCGTTTCGCTCGGACTCGACACCTTTGTCGACGATCCGATTTCTCACTTTCGGCTGGAGCAGCCGGACTTCATGCGGCTAGGTCAGCGTCTCGCAGCGATCGAATTGCCGACGGTGCTCGTGATGGAGGGCGGTTATGCCACCGAGGAACTCGGCCGGAATGTGGCCGCCGTGCTCTCAGGCTTCGAGACCGTTCGAAGCGCCTAGCTGATGACGTCGGCGAGGGCAGCAAGGAACCGGTCGTTTTCGGCCGGTGTCCCGATGGTGACCCGGATGCCTTCCCCGGCGAACGGGCGGGTCACGACCCCCCGACGCTCAAGTTCCACATAGATCCCGTCGGTCCGGTCGCCGAGTTCCAGATACACGAAGTTGGCCTGCGTCGGAAAGAGCTGCCAGCCGGCCGCCTCGAGGGCCGATACGACTCGCTCGCGCTCACTGATGATCACATCGATTTTGGGCTGGTACTCCGCACGATGCCGGACGGCCGCAAGTGCGCCTGCCTGCGCAACGAGGTTGACGGCGAACGGCAGCAACGTCTTGTCGACCTCGGTGACGACGGCTGGGTCGGCGACGAGATAGCCGACACGAAGGCCGGCGAGGCCGTAGGCCTTGGACATCGACCGGCTCACAACAACGTTCGGAAAGTCGGGAAGGAGATCGTGGACCGGGTCTCCGAAAGACGGGTCGACGAACTCTCGATAGGCCTCGTCGATGAGGACAATCACTCTGCGAGGGATTTGCTCGAGCATCGCTCGAAGAGCGGTGGTACTCACCGCAGGCCCGGTCGGATTGTTCGGGGTCGCGATGAGTACGAGTTTCGTGCGCTCGGTGACGGCGTCCGCCACGGCATCAAGATCAAAGGCGCCGTCGGCAAGCGGCACCGAAACGAGTTGAGCACCCATCAGCATCGTGTCGATCGGGTACACCTCGAAAGATCGCCACGGCGTGACGACTTCGTCCCCCGGATCGACGTAGGTCAAGAAAAGCTGCTGGATGAGCCCGACCGATCCGCACCCCACGGTGACGTGATCATCGCCAACACCGAGCCACTCCGCGATTGCGGAACGCAACTCGCCGGCGCGATGGTCGCTGTAACGGTTCACCTCTACCGCCGCCGCCACGATCGCGTCGACCACCTGGGGGATCGGCGCATAGGGGTTCTCGTTCGACGCCAACTTGATTGCGTCGGTAATGCCGTGCTCGGCCTCGGCCTGTGCCGCACCTTTCCCAGGTCGATAGGCGGGAAGCTGGGACACGGCGGGGCGGACAACACCGGGAGACTCTGCGCTCATGACGGCAAGTATGACCCCTTCGGCCGAGCGCGCACTGCGTTGAGTCCGAACTCGCGTGCCAGACTCCGGCCCGTGGATCCGCTGACCATTGCCGCCCTGCTCGTCTTCGCGGGCGTTGTCGGCATCTACGGCTCGGTGATCGGTGCTGGCGGCGGCTTCGTCCTGATCCCGGGCCTCGTCCTCCTGTTCGACCTGGAGGGAGTCGAGGCAGTGGGTACAGGTGCGGTTGCACTGGCCGCCATCGGCATCGGCGGTGCCCGGACCTATGACCAGAAGGGCCTGGTCGACCGGCGGGGAGCATCCTGGTTCGCCGCAGGCGCGATCCCCTCAGCTCTCTTCTTCGCGGCTGTCGTCGCNGACCGGATCGANAGTGCCGTCTTCGTGGACCTCCTCGGCCTGCTGCTCTTGGCACTCGCNGTNTTCGTGGTNGCGATGCCAACGACGTTCGAAGAGCACGGCGAACCTGATCTGCGCTCCCTGCGTGCCTTGCCAGCGGGTGGTGTCCTGGTTGGTTTTGTTGGCGGGACGTTCGCCGTCGGGGGTGGGCTCATCACCCTTCCCTTCCTCGCCCGTCTTCGTCGTCTGAACCCCCACCGAGCTGCCGCGACCACAGCAGCCACCGCCATGCTCAGTTCATTGGCGTCATCCACTGGTCATGCCATCGTCGGAAACGTGCGGTGGTCGCACGCAGCCGTACTCGCCGTCGGTGCCGCGATCGGCTCGACGTTCGGCGCCAGCCGCGCCGGCCGCCTTCGGCCGCGGACGGTACTCGTTCTCGTCGCCTGCGGACTCGTGACGACTGGCGTGCCGCTCCTCCTTCGCTGACCGTCTCGCCATTGCGAGAAGCTCAGTCCTCGTCGACCCGCCGAGGAAGGCTGCTGCTCTCGATCGCGACGAGGAAGGGGTACCGGAGCGGCTCGATGCGGTCGAACGCGGCATCGACCTCAACCGACCGCTCTTCTTCGCTTGAGCGAAGCTGATCGAGCACGGAGCGCGGGTCTTCCGTAAGCAACTGAAGCTCAGCGAAGCGACCGGGCGCGAAGGCCGAGCCGAATCGAAGGGACGCCGCGACACCCGGACCGAGCGAGGCAACTCGTTCCTCGCGGTCGATCACGAGTCGGAGACCGACGTGGCCGACATGGACGAGGTCGTGCTCGTCGAGGCGCAGGTTGGGGGCCGACGCGGTCGACAGCAGTGTCAGGGCATCACCACTCCGTACGACTCGTGCACCCGCGCCGTCCATGCGGCCCGCGGCTTCAAGCTCGTCACGACGCGTACTCATCACCGCAATCGCAGCAGCGGGATCGACCGACGTC
>NZNH01000033.1 GCA_002694825.1 Acidimicrobiaceae bacterium
ACGAATCACCACTCTGATCACCCGGAGCCCCCGAACCACCATTCGCGTCATAGGCCAACGTCGTAATGACGAGCGCCTTGGCCTCAAGCCCAACGTTGCCGCAGCTCGCTCCGTCATTGTCATTACTTGGGGTTGACGAGCCGATCTGAGTTAGTGCGGCGGTTGAGTCTGAGGTCTGTTCCCATTCGAACAGTAGGCCGTCGTTGCGGAAGAAATAGAAGGATTGTTCGCTAGCGTTTGCAGAACCAAACGAACCACCAACTCCCCACGCCTTTGACGTATCCCACGACATCGAGTTGCCGTTCAGGTCGGTCAACGTGGTGGCAAGCGTTGCCGTGTTGCCGTCCACGTCGTAGAGGACGGAGTTGGCGCTGTTCTCGTCTATCCCGACCATCGGATAGGTGACGCCGCCTGAAGTGATCCCGAGAGGGGCCCAGACGGCGTCCTTGGCGTTGCCGTTGTTCACGATGTTCCAGTCGGTGAACACTCCGGTGGTCACGTTGTACAGCTCGTCGTTGGTGTTCTTGCCGTTGTTGGACATCGCCAAGTACGGATCGCCGTTGATCTCGACATAACTTGAGAAGTTGACTGCCTTGGACGTGCTCTCCGACGGAAAGTTTGCGACGACGTCGTATGACGCGACTCCTCCAACCGTCGCTGGGGCGTTGAACTTCACCAGTCGGTGATGGGGATTCGAGTTTCGGTGCAATACCGCATACATGTCGCCGGCAGGGGTCATCACCAAGGCATTGAAAAACTGGCCGGAAGACAACGAGAACGTTGCCTCCTGATCAAGCGACCACGCGCCAGATCCATCCTCGGAGTACGAGTAGAGAATGTTCTGCCCGTTGTTGTAGACGATCTGGTAGAGGATTCCCTGCTGAGTCCCATCACCCAAGTCTCGGGTGCAGGACCACTCGCCCGACTGAGCCTCAACCGGAGGATCACCCTGAGCTCGCGCTGGCGAGACCGTCGCTAGGGCAGCTGCGATGAGGCCCATCGATAGCGCAACGGCAATAAACGACTTGCGGTGTCGACCAGACAGCTGGCGGCTTTTGACACCCATCAGGTGAGCGAGTCGGTGCCTGAACTTGCTGAACATGATTCTCTTTGACCTCGTGAAACGACATCAGCCGGTGTGATAGCGAAAGAAATTTAGAATCCGTTACAAGGCAAGTGGTGGACCCTCCGCGCGATTATTCGCGCGACCCGCGCGAAGCAAGGTCCTTACGTACACGTTCCGCGCGATATATCGCGCGAAACGCGCGTGCACCGCNGTGGCCCGAACGCAGCGATCACAGGGCGCTCCAGGCAGACAGGGCAGTCAGTTTTGCCGGGTATGAGGTCGAACCAGAACGGCACTCAGCGGCGCCAGTCGAGACCGTCGGGCCTCAGGCTGGCGTCACACAAAGCGATACGACTACCTACACCCGAAGCGACGAGACCAGGCTGCGCAGCTCGGAAACAATCTCGGTTCCCCGAGGTGCTGAGCCGAGCGCGAGNGGCGGCTTACGCGTCCAAACGGGCACGGAACCGCTCGATCTGATCGGCGACCGCCGCTGGGGAGCCGCCACCGCGGGTGGTGCGGCGGGTCGCCGACACACCCGGTTCGAGCAGCGCCGCAGCCTCATCGCCAAGCTGCGGATCGGCCGCGACGAGTTCACCCAGCGAGCCTTCACCGGCGAGGGCTCGGCGCACCTTCTCCCCCACAACGGCGTGGGCATCGCGGAACGGCATNCCCCGAGCGACCAGCCACTCGGCCAGGTCAGTCGCAGCGGCATAGGGCGATGCGGCCTGGGCCGCCATGGCCTCGGTGTTGAACGTGGTGGTGGAGATCATGCCGTCGAGGGCGAGCAGCGTGAGTCGGACTGTGTCGACGGCGTCGAACAGCGGCTCCTTGTCCTCCTGCATGTCCTTGTTGTAGGCGAGCGGCAGTCCCTTGAGCGTCGTGAGGAAACCCGTGAGGTGGCCGATGAGTCGACCTGCCTTGCCCCGGGCGAGTTCGGCAATATCGGGGTTCTTCTTCTGGGGCATCATCGACGACCCGGTCGAGAACCCGTCGTCGAGGGTCACGAATCCGAACTCCGTCGATGCCCACAGGATCCACTCCTCGCCGATACGGCTCAGGTGCACCCCGAGCAACGACACGGCGAAGAGCGCCTCGGCCACAAAGTCTCGATCGGCGACACCGTCAAGGCTGTTGTCGAAGACCGCATCGAAGCCGAGATAGTCGGCGGACTTTTCCGGGTCGAGCGGCAACGACGAACCGGCCAGCGCTCCCGCGCCGAGCACCGAGACATTCGTGCGCTTGCGGGCATCGACGAGCCGCTCGGCATCGCGAGCCAGAGCCCAGCCGTGGGCGAGCAGATGGTGCGAGAGGGCGACGGGCTGCGCCTGCTGGAGGTGGGTGTAACCGGGCAGGTAGGCGTCGCCTGCCTGCTCGGCGTGGGCCAGGAGCGTGCGCTGCAGACGCTCGATGAGGTCGAGTACCTCGTCGATCGCCGAACGGGTCCAGAGCCGGAGATCGGTGGCGACCTGATCATTGCGACTACGGCCGGTGTGCATCTTGGCGCCGGCGGGCTCAAGTTCAGTGACTCGACGCTCGACGGCAGTGTGGATGTCCTCGTCGTTGACCTGGAAGTCGAACGAGCCCGACTCGATCTCGTGCTCGACCGTGTCGAGGGCCGCGAGCACACCGTCACGCTCGGCCTCGGTGAACAGGCCAACATCGCAAAGCATGCGGACATGCGCCTGCGACCCGGCGATGTCCTCACGGAACATGCGCTGGTCGAACGGCAGGCTGTCGTTCAGCGCCTGCAGCGCCTCCGACGGGCCACCGGCGAACCGACCGTGCCACAGCGTCGAGCTCACGACTGACTCCGTTTACGAGCGAGGTTCCGCAGCCGGAGCGCATTGAGCTTGATAAAGCCCTCGGCATCGGCTTGATCGTACGTGCCGCCATCGTCTTCGAACGTGGCGATCTTCTCGTCGAACAACGAATGCGGGCTCTTGCGACCGACGACGTCGACGTTGCCCTTGAAGAGCTTGAGCCGCACCACACCGCTGACGAATTCCTGGCTGTGGTCGATGGCGACCTGCAGCATCTCGCGCTCGGGACTCCACCAGAAGCCGTTGTAGATCAGCTCGGCGTACTTCGGCATGAGCGAATCCTTGAGGTGAGCGACCTCGCGATCGAGCGTGATCGACTCGATCGCTCGGTGGGCCCGCAGCATGATGGTGCCGCCCGGGGTCTCATAGGCGCCACGACTCTTCATGCCGACAAAGCGGTTCTCGACGATGTCGAGACGACCGATGCCGTTCTCGCCGCCGAGACGGTTGAGCTCGGTGAGGACTTCGGCCGGAGTCATGGCCTTGCCGTCGATGGCGACAATGTCGCCCTTTTCGTAGGTGAGGTCGAGATAGGTGGCCTCGTTGGGCGCCATTTCAGGACTCACCGACCAGCGCCACATCTCCGCAGGTGGCTCGGTGAACGGATCTTCCAACGGGCCACCCTCNAACGAGATGTGGAGCAGGTTGGCGTCCATCGAGAACGGTGACTTCTTGCCCCGCTTCATCTCGATCGGGATGTTGTGCTTCTCGGCGTACGCCATCAGCGACTCACGGCCACCGAGCTCCCACTCACGCCACGGCGCAATGACCTGGATGTCGGGCGACAGTGCATACGCGCCAAGCTCGAACCGGACCTGGTCGTTGCCCTTGCCGGTGGCGCCATGGCTGATCGCATCGGCGCCATGCTCAGCGGCGATCTCGACAAGACGCTTGGCGATCAGCGGACGAGCGATCGACGTGCCGAGGAGGTACTCACCCTCATAGATCGTGTTGGCCCGGAACATCGGGTACACGAAGTCGCGCACGAACTCCTCGCGCACGTCCTCGATGTGGATGTTCTCAGCGGGAACACCCATTTCGAGCGCCTTGGCCCGAGCCGGCTCGACCTCTTCACCCTGACCAAGGTCGGCGGTGAACGTGATGACCTCGGCGTTGTACGTCTCCTGGAGCCAACGCAGGATGATGGAGGTGTCGAGACCACCGCTGTAGGCAAGTACGACCTTCATGGTTCAGCTATTTCTCTCGGGTTGGTGAAGGGTCAGGTGAGTCCGGCGAGCGACCGCAGCCGCTCGGCGAGTTCGGCGCCGCCGAGCGATTCGGCNGCCACCACGATCAAGGTGTCGTCGCCTGCGACGGTACCGAGGATGTCGGCCATCCCGGCACGGTCGAGGGCGGACGCGACGACGTGCGCGGAGCCTGGTGGGGTGCGCAGGACGACGAGGTTCAGCGAGTGGTTGACGTCGGCGACCCAGTCGGACATCACCCGACGGAGGTGATCCTCCGGGGCAATGCGGTCGACCGGGTGTTCCGGGATCGCGTACACGGTCTCGCCGCCCGGGACCCGGACCTTGATTGCGCCGAGTTCGTCGAGATCGCGGGAAACCGTTGCCTGCGTGGCGCCGATGCCGTCGGCCTCAAGCAGCTCGGTGAGCTGGGCCTGCGAGGTGACGGCATGCTCCTCCAGCAGGGACGAAATGCGATGTTGGCGTTGCGCTTTCGACATGACCGCTCCCCTAGCCGTTCTCTTGGGCGAGCCAGGCCAGCGCACCGCGGGCGGCGTGCATACGGTTGGCGGCCTGCACCCAGATTCGGCTGCAGTCGCCGTCGAGCACGGCATCAGTGACCTCTTCGTTGCGATGGGCCGGCAGGCAATGCAGGAAGATCGCATCGGGGGCGGCCAGGGCCATCAGCCGCTCATCGACCTGGAACCCCTCGAAGTCGCGACGCCGTTGCTCGGCCTCCGCCTCTTGTCCCATTGAGGTCCACGTATCGACATAGACGGCATCGGCCNCGGCGACNGCGTCTTCGGGCCGATCGTGGATGTCGATCGTCACGCCGGCATTAGCGATGCGGTCGGCATCGACCTCACCGAAGCCGTAGCCCGATGGTGACGAGATCCGGAAGGACATGCCGGCGCGGCCGGCGGCGAGCGCCAGCGAGCGGGCGACATTGTTGGCGTCGCCGACGTAGGCGACCGAGCGGCCCTCCAGTTCCCCGAACTCCCGACGCATCGTGAGGAGGTCGGCGAGCGCCTGGAGCGGATGGGCGGCATCGCTCAGCATGTTGACGACGGGAACGAGATCGAGCGCGGCCATGCGTTCGACGACGGAGTGGGCGAACACCCGGGCACCGACGAGCGAGTGGAAGCACGCCATGGTGCGGGTCACGTCTTCGACGGTCTCACGGGTGTCGAATCCGACTTCCTGACCCTGGATGTAGACGGGATGACCGCCAAGTTGCACAACGGCCATCTCCATCGAGTTCCGGGTGCGGGCCGACGGCTTTTCGAAAATGAGGGCCATGCCCTTGCCCGCAAGCGCTTGCGGCGCGTCGGAGGAGGTGGCGAGGTCGAGGATCTGGTTGACCTCGGCACTCGACAGGTCGTCGATCTCAAGTAGGTGACGCATCAGNCNGCTCCCTCGGCGATGGCAGCACCGATGATCTCGACGCCTTCGGCGATCTGCTCGTCGNTGACGATGAATGGTGGCGCAAGGCGCAAGGCCGTCGGGGTGACGCCGTTGACGACAAGCCCACGGTCGAGGCAGGCGCGCGCGATATCGCTCGCCTTGCGACCGGCAAGCGCCTCCGGAGTGAGCTCTACGCCGAGCAACAGACCCCGACCTCGGACATGGTCGACGGCGGCCATCGNTTCAAGCAGCGACCGGAACGTTGCTTCGTGCGCGCGGGCGACAGCCGGTGCATCGATGCGTTCCAGTTCAGCGAGCGTTGCTCGGGCTGCGGAGAGGGCGAGAGGCTGGCCGGCATAGGTCGATCCGTGATCACCGGGGACGAATGCTGCGGCGACGTCGTCGCGGGCCCACATCGCTCCGACCGGCATCCCGTTGGCGATGCCCTTGGCCATCGTGACCACGTCGGGGCGCACGCTGGCATGCTGGAAACCGAACCAGGCACCGGTGCGGCCCATGCCGGCCTGGACCTCGTCGAAGATCAGCAGCAGACCGCGCTCGTCGCAGATCTGCCGGACGCCACGGAGGTAGTCGTCGTCGGCCGGGTTGACACCACCTTCGCCCTGCACCGACTCGAGGATGACACCGCCCACCTCGGGGGTGAGGCTGCGCTCGAACTCTGCGAGGTCGTTCCAGACGACGTGCCGGAACCCCTCGGGCAACGGCTGGAAGGGCTCGTGCTTCTCGGGCTGACCGGTTGCGGCCAACGACATCAGGGTGCGGCCATGGAAGCTCCGCAGGGCGCTCACGACACCGTGGCGACCCCGGCCCTGGTACTTGCGCACCAGCTTGAGCGCTGCCTCGTTGGCCTCGGCGCCGGAGTTCTGGAACAGGACCTGACCCGAGCCGGCGTCGATCAACCGATTGAGGGTTTCGGCGACGGGCGCCTGATGCTCGTTGGCGAACAGGTTCGACGTGTGGGTGAGCGTGCCCGCTTGGGCCGCAACGGCCTCGGTGATCGCCGGGTGGGCATGACCAAGGCCGGTGACGGCGAGACCGCACAGGAAGTCGAGGTGGCGGGTGCCGTTGGCGTCATAGAGCTCGGCACCGCTCCCCTTCACGAAAAGTCGAGGCGGCGAGCCGTAGTTGTCCATCAACGGGCTGTGGTCGCCGGTGGCGCCCCACGCTGCGGCCTGGGCGGCGGTCATGGGTTCTCCCCTGCCGGCAGATCGCCGGTGATCATCGTGCCGATACCGGCGTCGGTGAAAAGTTCGAGCAACAACACGTGGGGGATGCGGCCGTCGAGCATGTGTGCCGAGTTGGCACCCGACTCGACGGCGTGCATGCATGCCTCGACCTTGGGAATCATGCCGCCCGAAATCGTGCCATCGACGATGTACTCGCGAACCGTGCTGAGGCTCGCTCGAGCGACGATCGACGACGCATCGTCGACGTCGGTGAGCAGGCCCGGCACATCGGTGAGATAAATCGCCTTCTCCGCACCGAGTGCGCCAGCCAGCGCACCTGCGACCGTGTCGGCGTTGATGTTGTAGGCCTGGCCGTTGGCGTCGGCACCGATCGTGGAGACCACCGGAATCATGTTCTCGCTCAGAAGCCGCTCGACAATGTTGGGTTGCACGCTGACCACGTCGCCGACGAAACCGAGGGCGGCGTCGCGTGGCGCAGCGGTGATCAGGCCGCCGTCCTCGCCAGAGAGGCCCACGGCGTAGGCACCGTGGACATTGATCGAGCCGACGATGTCACGACCGACTTTGCCGACCAGCACCATGCGGGCGACGTCGAGGGTCTCGGCGTCAGTGACCCGCAAGCCGTCGACGAACGCCGTCTCCTTGCCGAGCCGCGTGAGAAGCTCGCCGATCTGCGGTCCGCCGCCGTGCACCACGACGGGTTTCAGGCCGACGGAGCGAAGCAGGACGATGTCCTCTGCAAACGTCTGCGACAGCGCCGGGTCCACCATGGCGTTCCCACCGAATTTCACGACGACGACGGCGTCGCGGAAACGCTGGATGTAGGGCAGGGCCTCGACGAGCGCGCCGGCCCGCCGTTCGGGCGAGAAGCCCCGGTCGGAGAGGTTGTCGGTCATGAGCGGTACCCCGCATTGATGTCGATGTAGCCGTGGGTGAGATCGCAGGTCCAGATCGTGGCGTCGCCGTCGCCGATGCCGACGTCGACCCGGATCTCGACCTCGGGAGTCCGGAGGTGTTCGGTGGCCCGCTCCTCGGAGTAGGAGGCGAGGACCTTGCCGTCGGCCGTGACCTGTTCATCGCCGATCCAGATCGCGATCTTGTCGCGGTCGGCGGCTTGGCCGGACTTGCCGACCGCCATGACAAGACGACCCCAGTTGGCGTCCTCGGCGGCAAGTGCCGTCTTCACCAGCGGTGAGTTGCCGATGGCGAGCGCAATGGCCTTTGCCGCTTGGTCGTCGGCGGCGCCGGTGACCGTGACCTCCACGAACTTGGTGGCGCCTTCGCCGTCGCGGACAATCTGTTGGGCGAGGTCGAGCAGCACGGCGTCGAGCGCCTGCTGGAACGCCACCAGCTTCGGATCGTTCGGGTCGGCGAGGTCGTCATCGATCTGCTCGCCGGTGGCGAAGAGCAGCACCGTGTCGCTCGTCGACGTATCGGAATCGACCGTGATGCGGTTGAAGCTGCGCTCGACCGACGTCGAGAGACACTGCTGGAGCAGTGTCGGCTCGACGGGCAGGTCGGTGAAGACGAAAGCGAGCATCGTCGCCATGTCGGGGGCGATCATGCCGCTGCCCTTGGCGATGCCGACGACATGGCTCACACCGCCGTCGATCCGGCGAGCCGAGCCCTTGGCGAAGGTGTCGGTGGTGCGGATGGCATCGGCCGACGCCGCCCATGCCTCCGGGGAGGCGGCGCCGACGGCACCGGCGAGGGCAGGAAGGCTCGAACGAAGAAGATCGTCGGGCATCGGCTCCCCGATCACGCCGGTGGAGGCGACAAAGATCTCTTCCGGCAGCACGCCGAGTTGGTCGGCGAGGGTTTCGACCGTGACCTGAACGCTGGTCTCCCCTGCCGAACCCGTGAAGGCGTTGGCGTTGCCGGCGTTGCACACGACCGCACGGGCAGTGCGTGTGCCCGAGTCGAGGAGCTGCTTGCACCAGTCGACCGGCGCGGACGGGCACAGCGACCGGGTGAACACCCCGGCCACCGACGTGCCCTCGGCGAGAGCAGCGACGAAGAGGTCGTCGCGGCCCTGGTAGCGCAAGCCGGCCGCAAGGGTGCCGAGCGCGACCCCGGCAAGGGGCGGGAGTTGTGGGAACGACTGAGGAGCGAGCGGAGACACGGTGTCGGACATTGCCGCTCCTTACGGGTACATGCCGGCGACCGTGAGGCCGGTGGTTTCGGGCAGACCGAGGGCGAGGTTGGCACACTGCACCGCCTGCCCCGACGCCCCCTTGACGAGGTTGTCGAGCGCGGCGATCACGATCAGCCAGCCGGTGCGCTCGTCGACCCGGGCGGTGATGTGGCAGCTGTTCGAGCCGAGCGTGGCCTTGGTGGACGGTGAGCGTTCGCTCACGACGACGAACGGCTCGTCGTCGTAGGCGGCGTGCAGACACGCCATGGCATCGTCGGTGCTGATCGACCCGGCCGGCCGGGCGTAACAGGTGGCCAGGATGCCTCGGTTCATCGGGGCGAGATGCGGGGTGAAGAGCACCTGGACATCGGTGCCGGCGTGGCGGCCGATCGCCATCTCGATCTCGGGCGTGTGCCGGTGATGCAGCAGGCCGTAGGCGGTGAAGTCCTCGTCGACGGCACAGAAGGTGGTGTTGGGCTTCGGCGGCCGGCCGGCGCCACTCACGCCGCTGGCCGCGTCGACGACGATGCCGGTGGACTCGATCAGGCCCGCCTTCACGAGTGGCCCGAGGGCGAGCGAGGAGGTGGTGACGTAGCAGCCGGGCGCAGCGATCAATTCGGCACCGGCGAGATCGCTCCGAAAGAATTCGGGCAGGCCGAAGACGAAGTCGTCGAGCAGTTCGGGGGCAGCGTGCGCTTCGCCGTACCAGGTCGGGTACAGACCGGGGTCGTCGAGTCGGAAATCGGCGGCGAGGTCGACCACGTGCTTCACGCTGCCACGGAGATCGGGAACCATCGATTGGCTAGCACCGTGGGGCAGACCGAGGAAGACGAGATCGGCATCGGCGATGACCGATACGTCGTTGCCAGCGAAGGTCATGTCGCCGTAGGCGGCGGCGAGCGAGGGGTACAGGTCGGCGACCCGGTTCCCGGCCTCGGTGTTGCCGGTGGCCGCAACGACCGTAAGTTCGGGATGCGACGCGCAGATGCGCAACAGTTCTGCGCCCGTGAAGCCGGACGCGCCGATGATGGCGACCTGGTGCATGGAGAGAACTCTACGACCCGTCGAATGTTTATGCAACGATTTGCATACGACGCGAACGGACTTACAGCGCGATACCGGCGAGCTTGGTCTCGAGATACTCGGCGATGCCCTCTCGGCCACCCTCACGACCCAGACCTGAGTCGTTCATGCCACCGAAGGGCGCAGCCGCCGACGTCGGGTTGACATCGTTGATCCCGATGATGCCGAACCGCAGCCCTTCCATCGCACGGATCGCCGTGGAGAGATCGTTGGTGTACACGTAGGCAGCGAGGCCGTAGTTGGTGTCGTTGGCAAGATCGATGACCTGATCGACATCGTCGTACACGATGATCGGCGCAACCGGCCCGAACGTCTCCTCGCGGTAGATCGTCATGTCGTCGGTGACGCCGGTGACGACGGTGGGCGCATAGAAGTGACCAGCATCGAGGCCGTCGTCGGTGAGCCGCACACCACCGACCGGCACCTCGGCGCCCTTGGCGCGAGCGTCGTCGACCTGGGCTGCGACCTTGGCCACCGCTGCCTCGTTGACGAGCGGCCCCACCCCGACACCTTCGGCCGTGCCGATACCCGCTTTCACCTTGGCGACTCGCGGCACCATCGTCTCGATGAACGCATCGGCGTGATCACGGTGCACATAGAGCCGGTTGGGACTGATGCACGCCTGCCCGGAGTTGAGGAACTTCAGCGCCGCCGCGCCCTTCGCTGCGTGAACCGGATCGGCGTCGGGGTACACGATGAACGGGGCGTGACCGCCGAGTTCGACCGAGACCCGCTGCAGGTTGGCGCCGGCCTTGGCCGCAAGCACGCGACCCACTGCCGTGGAACCGGTGAACGTCAGCTTCTTGACCCGGGGGTCGCTGGTAAAGACATCGCCGATCGGTGCCGGATTCGAGGCGGTGACCATATTGATCACGCCGTCGGGCACCCCGGCATCAATGAAGCAGTCGAAGATCGCTCTGGCACACAGCGGGGTCGCTTCGGCTGGTTTCAACACGAGGGTGCAGCCGGCGGCCAACGCCGGCCCCATCTTCCGGGTGAGCATCGACATCGGGTAGTTCCACGGCGTGACCGCAGCGACCACGCCGACCGGCGTCTTCACCGACAGGAACCGCTGATCGGCACGACCCGACGGCAACCACTCGCCGGTGATGCGCCGGGCCTCCTCGGCGAACCAGCGCAGGAAATCGGCACCGTAGGTGACCTCGGCCCGGCTCGCCTTGAGTGGCTTGCCCTGCTCCTCGGTCATGAGCGCAGCGAGTTCGGTGGCTCGCTCGCCCATCAAGCGCCAGGCCCCCATCAGCAGGTCGGCCCGGCTGTAGGTGGTGGTGGCCCCCCAGTCGGGCTGGGCCGCGTGAGCCGCATCGATCGCCGCGGTCGCGTCGGCAGCGCCGCCGTCAGGCACGCTCCCGATGACGTCGCCGGTGGCGGGATTGGTGACGGCGAACGTGCCACCGTCGATGGCGTCGACCCACTGCCCATTGATGAACATGCCCCGAGGCTAACCCCGCCGTCTCGAATGGCTTTGCCATGCGCCAGAATGCCGTATGCCGGATTCGACCCCTCTGACGCCTCCCTTGGCGCCTGCGAGAAGCCGGATCGCCCGAGGCGCATGGTGGATCGTCGGTGTGCTGGCAGTTGCGCTCGGCGGCATCGGCGTCATCGTTCCCGGCCTCCCGACGACGGTGTTCTTCATCATCGCAGCGTGGGCGTTCTCGAAGTCGAGCCCTCGGCTCGAGGCCTGGGTGCTCGGGTTGCCCCGGATCGGCCCGATGGTGCACGACCATCGCAACGGACTCGGCATGCCCCGTCGGGCGAAGTTCCTCGCCACGGCGATGATCGTGCTGTTCGCCGGCGGGAGCGCCTGGCTAGTCGACAGCGGCGTCCTGCGCTCGGCGATCCTCGCCACCGGCACGATCGGGATCGCCTACATCACGCTGCGAGTTCCCTCCAAAGAGCGGGTGCTCGCCGAGCGGGCAGCCTGAGTCGCAGTCTCGCCGAGTCAGCCGAAGAGATTGGCCAGCACCTCGTAGTGCCCGAGGCTGAGGGTGCCGTCGAGATCGATCGACCGGGATCGGCGAAAGATGCCCGACAGATCAGCGTCAAGCGTCAGGGCCCCAACCTCGACATCGTGTCGGGCATCGAGCGCAGCAGCGACGGCCGCCAGATGGTCGTCGAGAAAGCCCAACCGGTTCGCACCCGACGTCGCCGTCTCCATCGGCGCGCCATCACTCACCAACACGAGCAGTCGCCGACTCGCCTCGATCGCCGCCAGCCGCCGGTAGGCCCACACGAGTGCCTCACCGTCGACTCCTTCGCGGTAGTGGTGGATATCGAGCATGGTCGCAATCGAACGGCGGGCTCGCCGCCACGACGTCGATGCGTCCTTGTGCACGATGTGCTCGATTTCGGCGACTCGCCCTGGTGACGCCGGGGCACCGGCCTTCTTCCACGCCTTTGCCGCCTTCCCGCCGGCCCAACTCCGCGTGGTGAATCCCAGAACCTCGACCGATGCGCCTGCGAGATCGAGCGCTTGAGCGAACGTGTCGACGAGCACGGCCGCCGCCTCGTAACGCTGCTGCTTCATCGATCCCGATGTGTCGACAAGGAAGGTCACAGCGACATCGGCGAGCGGGCGGAGACGCCGCCGCCGGAAGACCCGATGCTCGACGGGATCGGTGATGATCATGGCCAGGCGGGCCGGATCCAGTTCACCGTCGTCCTCGGCAAAGGTCCAGCCGTCCTCGGCCGGACGAGCGAGCGCTCGGATCAGCCGTTGGGCGACGCGGGCGGCACTCACCGCCTGCGCCTTCCGGTGCCGGTCGAGTTCGGCTCGCAATCCCGGCAGCCGGTTCGGGGCGACGAGCGCATCGCCGCCGACCTCACGGTCGAAGGCACGAGTGAAGACCTGGTAGTCGCCGAGTCGGTCGAGATCAGCAACGCGGGCAGACGTTGCACCAAGCACGCCCATGAGGCCGGCGCCATCTTCGTCCTCGTCCCATCCCGAAAGCAGCAGCGTCGAACGGTCGACGCCCTCGCCTGCCGCGGCGAGGTTGGCGTCTCCGGCCACGAGTGCAACCGCCTCGGCGATCGCCCGGGCGTGGAACGCGAAAGCTCGCTGATCGTGCCGGTTGGCCCGGAGCGCAACCAGGTCCTCACCGATCAGGGGGGCCAGGGCGAAGCGCTGTCCCTCGGTCACCTCGTCGATCATCTCGCTTGTGAGCGAACGGATCAGGCGGGTTCGGGCCATGTGGGTGACCGTAAAAACGAGCAGACCGACGCCGGACTCGGCGATTCGCTCGCCAAGGCACTGCTCGGACCACTCACCAAAGGCGGCGTCGAGGTTGTGTTCCATGCCGACCCACGCGGTCGGGCGCAGTGATTCGCACCGCAGTTGCTCGAGCAGGTCGAACACCACCCGTTCGAGCGGCTCGCTCGGCGCGAGCTCGCGATGGAGATCAAGATCGCTGTGGCACACCAACAGTCCCAGGGAGTCGGCCACGCCTCGAGCGCGGGCCGGCGAAACCTCGCCGAGGTCGGCGGCGAGATGCGGCGACGCAAGCCCCACCCGACGGTCACCGAGGCGAAGGGAGCCGCCCCGCAGCTCGGCGTCAGGTCGGCCCCCAACCGCTCGCACGATCGCCGCGCCACGCCGCTCGGCCCGGCGACGACGAACCGTGGTGTTCAGATCCTCACCCAAACCCATCAGGTGAGTTCGGGCAATGCAAGGCCCATCGCCCGCTGCAGATACTCCGCCAAGATCGGACGTTCGGCCGGATCGCAGGTGTTGCCGAATGCCAGCTCGAAGGCCTCGACCATGTCACCGAAGATCTCCACGTTTTCGGCCCAGCTGATGACGGTGCGCGGCGACATCACCGTGGAGAGATCGCCGGCGGCGAACCCGACCCGGGTCATCCCGGCGACGGCGACCATGCCGCCGAGGGTGTCGGCATCGGCGCTCGGCACGCGGGCCGAGACGATGCCGACCTCGGCATCGGGACTCAGGTAGTCGAGTCGGGCGACGATGTCCCATCGATCGACCTGCGCCTGATTCAGCAACTGAGTGCCGTGATACAACCCACTCAGATTGCCGAGTCCGACCGTGTTGGCGGTGGCGAAGATCCGGAATCCCGGGTGGGCGGACAGCACCCGGTTCTGATCGAGCAGGGTGAACGAGCCACCACGCTCGAGCATCCGTTGGATGACGAACATGACGTCCGGCCGACCGGCGTCAAGTTCGTCGAAGACCAGCGCAACCGGACGTTGGAGCGACCAGGGCACGATGCCTTCCCGGAACTCGGTGACCTGCAGACCGTCGCGCACGACGACGACGTCGCGGCCGACCAGGTCGAGCCGCGTGATGTGTCCGTCGAGGTTGACGCGCACCAGAGGCCAATTGAGGCGAGCGGCGACCTGCTCGATGTGCGTGGACTTGCCGGTGCCGTGAGCACCCTGGACGAGCACACGCCGGTTGTGCACGAACCCGGCCAGGAGCGCCTTGGTGACGGAGGAATCGAACCGGTAGGCCGGGTCGATCTCGGGGACGTGCTCGGTGGGCTCGGCAAAGCCGAGCACCGGCAGATTCGAGGCAAAGCCGAAGGTCGCCTCGACGTCGATCGGTTGATCAGCAACCAACGGTGGAGCGCTCATCGGAACAGCCTGCGCGGACGTCTCGAGACGATGCCTCGAAGGTCAGACATAGTCCTTGTACTTGTCGAGGTAGCGCGTCGGGGTCTTCAGCGCGTCCTTGCGGAACGGATCGCCGAGCTCCTTGGTACACATGATCTCGATGACCGTGGTCTTCCCCTCGTTCATCTGGGCGTCGACCGCGGCGGTGAGCGCCGGGCCGACCTGGTCGAGTTCGTCGACCCGCACACCCTCGGCCCCCATCGCCTTGGCGATCTCGCTGTAGTTCTCGCCACCCTCGAGTTCACCGGCGACGAAACGACGACCGTAGAAGTCGACCTGGTTCTTCTTCTCCGCCCCCCACTGACGGTTGTGGAACACGATCGAGGTGACCGGAATGTCGTGGCGGACGGCGGTCATGAGCTCGCTCATGCTCATCGCCCAGGCACCGTCGCCGGCGTAGGAGATCGCCGGACGGTCCGGGGCGGCCTTCTTGGCGCCGATGATGGTGGGCAGGGCATAACCACAGTTGCCCCAGCTCATCGGGGCGAAGAACGACCGCGGTTCCTCGAAGCGCAGATAGCTGTTGGCGACCGAGTTGATGTTGCCGATGTCGGTCGAGACCATCGCCCGGGCCGGCATTGCCTTCTCCAGTTCACGGAGCACCTGGCGGGGGTGCAGCCAGCTGTCTTCCTCGGCGTCGGCCTCCGCGATCATGTCCATCGAGAAGTCGTCTTTTTCGTGGGTCCACTCGTCGAGTTCGGCTTCCCAGGCCGCCTTCTCCTCGGCAGTGGTGGCGGCGCGGGTGTCGCGCGTTGCGTCGCAGACGAGGGTTCGGCCGTCGAGTCGCTCGAGGAGTGCTTCGGCGGCGGCACCGGCATCGCCGTGGATGCCGACGGAGATCGGCTTCACGAGACCGAGCATCTTGTGGTCGGCGTCGACCTGAATGATCTTGGCGTCCTTGGGCCAGTAGTCCATGTCGTGCTGCGGCAGGGTTCCGAACGGGCCAAGCCGGGTGCCGAGCGCGAGCACGACATCGGCCTTCGCGATGAGCTTCATCGCCGCCTTCGAGCCCTGATAGCCCAGCGGCCCGCACCACTGCGGATGACTCGCCGGGAACGAGTCGTTGTGGAGGTAGCTGTTGACCACCGGCGCCCCGAGACGTTCGGCGAGGGCGACGGCTTCGGCCATCGCATCGCCCATCACCACACCACCCCCGCTGACGATGACGGGGAACTCGGCCTCGGCGAGCATGTCGGCCGCAGCATCGAGGCTGGCCTTGCCGCCCGCACCGCGGTCGAGGACCATCGGCGCCGGGATCTCGACGTCGATGTCACCGTAGAAGCGATCGCGCGGGATGTTGAGCTGGGTCGGCCCGATCTCCGACATCGCCCGGTCGAAGCAGCGAGCGGTGATCTCCGCCATCCGGTTCTCGTTGGCGATGTGCCCCTGGTACTTCACGAACTCCTGGAACATGGGCAGCTGGTTGGCCTCCTGGAAACCACCCAGGCCCTGCCCCATGGTGCCGGTCTCCGGAGTGATCATCACGACGGGGCTGTGGGCCCAGAACGCTGCTGCGACCGCAGTGACACAGTTGGAGATGCCGGGGCCGTTCTGGCCGATCACCACACCGTGCTTGCCGCTGACCCGGGCATACCCGTCGGCCATGTGGGCCGCGCCTTGCTCGTGCACCACCGGCACGAGTTCGATACCCGCCGGGGCGAAGATGTCCATGGCATCCATGAACGCGCTGCCCATGATGCCGAACGTGGTGGTCACGCCGTTGGCGACCATCGTCTCGACGAAGGCCTCCGAGGGAGTCATGCGGGTCATCGGGATTCTCCTGTTCGTTCGAGATGGCGAATACCCGCCATCAAGAGGTCGATGAGGCCAGCGAACGAGACCTCGAGATCATGTGGATGGGGGTGGCCGTCGCCCGACTCGAGGTGGGCGAAGCCGTGGAACGCACTCCGGAGTGCTCGAGCCACGTGGATGCGTTGGCCATCGTCGATATCGAAGCCGGCGAGCGATCGAGCGATCACATTGACGACGCGTTCGACTGCCGCCTCCAGTTCGTCGTCGCCGGCGCATGGGTAGCGGTCGGTGGCGGCATACAGCCCAGGGGCATCACGGACGACGGAGCGCCATGCATCGCCAAGTGCGCGAACCGCATCTTCGCCAGCGACGCCCTGAGCCGCCTCACTGAGGCGTTCGGCGAGGAGTTCCCGACCCCGCAGACCGAGGCTGCGAATCAAGTCGTCGTAGCCGTCGATATGACGGTAGAGCGCCGGCTGCTGCACGCCGAGCGCATCGGCGACCCGAGTAAGCGTGAGGGCATCGAGTCCTTCGGCGTCGGCGAGGCGGGCCGCCTCGTCGATGACCTGTGTCGGGTCGAGGGTGGGGCGGCTCATGCGGCGGCTCCGGCCTGGAGCGCGCTGATGACCGCAACGTTCACGATGTCGTCGGCGCAGCAGCCACGGCTGAGATCGTGCAGCACCCCGTCGAGCCCCTGGAGCAGTGGCCCGAACGCCTGTGCGCCGCCGAGGCGTTCGGTGATCTTGTAGGCGAGGTTCCCGCTGTCGAGGTCGGGGAACACGAACACGTTCGCCCGGCCGGCAACCGGCGACCCTGGGGCTTTGGTCTCGGCCACGGCGGGGACGAAGGCTGCGTCGAACTGCAACTCGCCGTCGACGGCGAGATCGGGCGCGAGGCGGCGAACCCGTGCGGTCGCCTCGACGACCTTGTCGACCCGCGGATGAGTGGCGCTGCCCTTCGACGAGAACGACAACATCGCCACCGCCGGCTCTTCCCTCGCCAACTGGGCAAAAGTCGCTGCTGACGAGATCGCCACGGCGGCGAGTTGGTCAGCGGTCGGGTCGGGCAGTACGCCGCAGTCGCCATAAACGAGCGGGCGGCCATCGGGCAGAACGAAGAAGAACGAACTGCTCACGACCGAGACATCGGGCGCAACGTCGAGCACCCGGATGCCCGCACGGATGACATCGCCAGTCGGACGGGTGGCCCCGGCGACAGCACCGTCGGCCCAACCGCTCTTCACCAGTGCGGCTGCGATGGTGAGTGGGTCATCAATGTCGAGCGGCCGGCCGGCCCATGGCCCATCGGTGACCGCCGCGAGTTCCGCGACCAGTTCGTCGGCCTCGGGGTGCGCAGCATCGGCCAACGAACCGAGGTCGCGGCCGATCACGACGGGTTCGGCGAGGCCATCGTTGCGCAGCCGTGCGGCGGCCTCGTGCGCGCGCGGGTCGTCGTCGGCGAGCACGATGCGGCGCGGCGTAGCAGCCGCCCGTTCGTACCAGTCGTCGAGGACGCCCACGGCTCGATTCAGCGGTCGCCGGCAAGCCAGGCGGCGGCGCGCGTGAGCACCTGGTCGGCCTTGGCATGCATGTCGGCGATCACGGCCTCGTCGGCGATAAGCGGGGGCGAGAAGACCAGCATCGTCGCGCCACGATCGTCGGGGCGGATCAACAGGCCCGCCTCCTTGCACATCGACAACAAAACACCCTGTTGGAGGGCGAGGGCGTCGGGTTCGCTGAGGTCGAGGCCGCGATCGCGGCTCGCCATCAGCTCGAGGGCGTAGAAGTACCCGGTGCCACGGACCTCGCGCACGATGTCGTGGCGTTCGACGAGTGACTCGAATCCGGCCCGCATCGTGTCCTCATGGGATCGGACGTGCTGCATGATCTGCTCGTCATGCATCGCCTGGATGTTCGCCACGGCAACGGCGGTAGCGACAGGATGACCACCGAAGGTCGAGCCGTGGTTGAACAGGCCGACCTCGGACTCCCAGATGTGCTCGAGGAGCGGTCGCCGCACGACGACCCCACCGAGCGGAAGATAGGCACTCGTGACCCCTTTGGCGAAGGTGATCATGTCGGGGACTACCCCGAAGCGTTCGCTGCCGAAGAAGTGACCGAGGCGACCAAACGAACAGATGACCTCGTCAGCACACAGCAGCACGCCGTGTTTGTCGCAGATGCGGCGGAGTTCCTGCCAGTAACCGTCAGGCGGCACCAGGCAACCCCGGCCGTTCTGGACCGGTTCAGCGATGACCAAGGCAACGGTTTCGGGCCCCTCAGCGAGGATCATGTCCTCGATGGCCCTGGCGCTCGCCAGAGCGTCGGCCGTGTCGCCGTGGGTGTTGCGGACATGGCGTGGGCCGTCCCACAGCATCGGCAGGAAGTGCTTGCGGAACTTCGGCACGCCGGTGACCGCAAGGGCGGCGATGGTGGTGCCGTGGTAGCTCCATTCTCGAGAGATGACCTTGTAGCGGCCCTCGTCGCCACGAGCGACGTGGTAGTTGCGGGCGAACTTGAGGGCGGACTCGACGGCTTCGGAACCCGACGACACGAAGAAGACGTCCTCGAGGTCACCGGGAGCGACGTCGGCGATCATCGACGCCGCCTTGCTCACCGGCTCGTGCGTGAAGCCCCAGTTCGGGTAGAACGCCATGCGCTCCATCTGCTTGCTCGCCTCGGCGGCAAGATCACTCCGGCCGTGGCCGAGGTTCGTGCAAAAGAGCCCGGCGAGACCATCGAGGTAGCGCTTGCCCTCAGAATCGGTGACATAACAACCTTCGGCGTGATCCATCACGATGAGGTCGTCGGCGTTCCAGGCCGCCCCCTTGGTGAAGTGCGGCACGACGTGCGCCTGTGAAGCCTTGCGAAAATCCATTCCTGCCCCCTCGAATGACGAGATCGTAGCCTCCCCTCGTTAGAGGATCTAGCGGTTCGGACAGATTGCCTAACGATTCAATCAGAAAGCTGACACCGACGGTCTCACTCTCGCCGGGCCTCAGATCGTGACCACCGCCTTGCCGGTGACCTGACGGTCTGCGATCGCCTGGATCACGGCCGCAGCCTCCTCGAATGGGCGCACCGACTCGACGGGCGGCGCCACCAGGCCGTCGGCGGCCAACTCGAAAACGGCAGCCATCTGACGCTTGACACTCTCCGGGTCGCGCATCAGCGATGCCCCCCAGTGCACACCGACGATCGAATAGTTCTTCAACAAGGCGTGGTTGGTTGGCGCCTGGGCGATGCCGCCCACGAACCCCACGATCAGCAGACGCCCATCCCACGCCATGCATCGGCGAACCTGGTGGAAGGCGTCGCCACCGACGGCATCCCAGGCCACATCGACCCCACCGCCACTCATCTCTCGAACCGTGTCGACCCAGTCGGGAGTCTCGCGATGGTCGACGATGTGCTCCACGCCGAGGTCGCGAACGAGGGCGGCCTTCTGCTCGCCTCCAACGATCGCGATCGGCACCGCACCTGCGGCAAGGGCGAGCTGGATGCACGCCGTCCCGGTGCCGCCGGCCGCACCGGTGATCAACACGGTCTCGCCGGGCTGAAGCTTCGCCCGGTCGTGGAGACCGAACCACGCTGTGCCGTAATTGACCGGGATCGCCGCCGCCTGCGCCGGCGATAAGGCGTCGGTCGGGTAGGCAAAGCAGGAGCCAGCGCCCACGATGTTTTGTTCACGAAGCCCGCCACCGAGCACCGCGACGGCCGTGCCGACCGCGAGATCGACGCCCTCCCCGACCGCCGAGACCACCCCTGCGATCTCACCGCCCGGCGTGTAGGGCAGCCGGGTCGGGACCTGATACTCCCCTCGGCATGACAGCACGTCGGGAAAGGTCAAGCCGACCGCAGCCGTGTCGACCAGGACCTGCGACGGCCCGGGTTCACCGGGTGCGTCGTCCTCCTCGAGCCGGAGGACGTCGAGGGGATCGCCGAGTTCGTGTGAACGCCAGATACGCATGGCGGCGACGGTAGTCGCCGAGGCGGATCAGCCGCGAAGTACTGCGCCGGTCTTCTTCACGACCTGGTCGATGCAGGCCTGCCGGACATCGGCCACATCGCCGTCGGTGAGGGTGCGATCGGTGGCCTGGAAGCGCAACCGGTAGGCCAGCGACCGGGCGCCGTCATCGACTCCCGGACCTCGGTAGACGTCGAACAGTTCGACATCGGTGAGGAGGGCACCACCGCCCTTGCGAAGGCTCGCCTCGATTCGGCTCGCAGCGACATCGTCACCCACGACGAACGCAAGGTCGATATCACTCGACGGGAACTTGCTCACAGGCGAGTAGGAGCGATTTCCGTGCGGACCGTCGAGCACAGCACCGAGATCGAGTTCGAGCCAGGCGACCCGACCTTCGACGCCGTAGGCCTCGAGCACCGCCGGATCGACCTCACCGACGTGACCGCGAGTGCGCCCGGCGATGACCACATCGGCCGACCGAGTCGGGTGCAACCCGGCAGGACTCGACGGCGACAATTGCACGTTCGGCAGGGCGAGCGCCCGGTCCAGCGCATCGAGTACGGCAACCGCAGCCGGTGCCTCTTCGCCGGCGATCGCGACCGCAAGGTGCTCGCGCTCATCAGGAAGGATCTCCCCCTCAGCAGCGGGCAGGAACACGTGGTCGATCTCGAAGAACCGCACATCGGGGTTGCGATGCGACTGGTTGTACGCAATGGCCTTCAGCTGCCCGGGAAGCAGCGAGGTGCGCAGGACCGACTCCTCGGCATGGAGCGGATTGGTGAGGGTCACCCCATCCTCAGGAAGACCCGCCTTGGCGAGATCGCCGGGGGCGAGGAACGGCATCGGTAGCGTTTCGTCACATCCCGCACCGAGCAGCACCTCGCGAACGAGTCTGCGGTCCTTCTGGTACTGGCTGAGTCCGCCGGGGTCGTCGCCCTTGGGCACGGTGCGCGGGATGTTCTCATAGCCGAACATGCGACCCACCTCTTCGGCGATGTCGGTTTCGGTGGCGGTGTCCCACCGCCAGGTGGGCACGACAACGTGAAGCGTGTCGCCGGCCATCGTCACCTCGAACCCGATTGAGATCAGGTAAGCGGCCATGTCGTCGGCGGTGAGCTCCGTGCCGAGCAGACCGTTGACCTTCGCGACCCGAACCGGAACCGGCGTGCGATCGGGGGTCGTGCCGGGGACGTCGACGAAGCCGCTGACGGCGGTGATACCCGACTCGGCGGCCAGTTGGATGAACCGGCGCATCGCCCGATCGATATTGTCGCCCCAGTCGGCGCCGCGCCGGAACCGAGTGGAGGCCTCGCTCGGTAGGTTGAGGCGCTTCACGGTGCGGGAGATCGACGGCGGATCCCACCACGCCATCTCCAGCAACACCTCGGTCGTGGAATCGGAGATCTCGGTCGTGGCGCCCCCCATGACACCCGCAAGCGAGATGATCGTGTCGCTCTCGTCGGTGATGACCCCGTCGTTGGGCACGAGCGAGCGCTCGATGTCGTCGAGGGTCACCAGAGTTTCGCCGTCGCGGGCGCGGCGGATGTTGAGCCGACCGTCGGGGATGGTGGCGAGGTCGAACGTGTGGTTGGGCTGGCCGAGTTCGAGCATCACATAGTTCGAGATGTCGACGATCGAGTTGATCGGACGCATACCGAGCTGGATCAGCCGCTGCTGCATCCACGCCGGCGACTCCCCGACACGGACGTCGCGGAGCACCGTGGCGACGAAGCGGCCGCACAGCTCGGGATCCTCGATCCGGATGTCGAGAAGGCTGTCGACCGGCTCGTCGGTGGTTGTGATCTCGTACTCGGGGAAGCGGAACTCGACACCTAGCGCAGCGGCGAGATCGCGGGCAACGCCGGCGACCGACATGGCATCGGGACGGTTGGCGTTGACCTCGAGATCCCACAGCACATCGGGCTGCATGCCGATCGCCTCGGCGAGGGGCATGCCGAGTTCGGCACCGTCGACGACGACATCATTCAGGATGTAAATGCCGTCGTCACCGCTGACGAGCCCGATCTCGTCGGCTGCGCAGCACATGCCGTTCGACATCTGGCCGCGCATCTCCCGCTGGGCGATCTCCATGCCGTTGGGCATGACCGTACCGATCGTGGCGAACGGGATCAGGTCGCCGACCGTCATGTTGAACGCACCGCAGCACACCTGGAGCGGCTGCCCGTCGCCTCGGTCGACATCGACGAGTTGGATCTTGTCGGCGTCGGGGTGAGGTCGGAGGTCGAGCACCTTCGCCAGGACGACACCGTCGACGATTTCGCCGATCGTCTCCATCTCCTCGACGGCGAGCCCGAGCGCACTCAGGGTCTCACCCAACTCGACGGGATCACCATCGATGTCGGGCGCGAACTCGCGGAGCCAGGACAAGGTGACCTTCATCAGAACTGCCTCAGGAAGCGGACGTCGTTGTTGACGAGCTCGCGAATGTCGTCGAGTTCGTAGCGCATGACCGCAAGGCGGTCGATACCGAAGCCGAACGCGAAGCCCTGCCATTCTTCGGGGTCGATGCCGCAGTTGCGCAACACGTTCGGGTGAACCATCCCGCAGCCGCCGAGCTCCAGCCACGAACCGTCGGGGCGGGAGATGTCGAACTCAGCCGACGGCTCGGTGAACGGGAAGTACGACGGACGGAGGCGGGTCTTGACCTCACCACCGAAGAAGGCACGCACGAACTCGTCCATCGTGCCGGAAAGATCGCCCAGCGTGATGCCTCGATCGACGACGAGACCTTCGATCTGGTTGAAGGCCGGAAGATGGGTGGCGTCGGCGGTGTCGGTACGGAAGGTTCGGCCGGGAGCGACGATGTAGATCGGCGGCTCCTGGTTCTCCATGGTGCGGATCTGCACCGGCGACGTGTGCGAGCGGAGCATGACCTCTTCGGGCTCGCCGAGATTGACGAAGATGGTGTCGAAGCTGCCCCGGGCCGGGTGCCATTCGGGGATGTTCAACGCCTCGAAGTTGTACCAGGCCGTCTCGACCTCGGGACCTTCGGCGATGGTGAAGCCCATACCGACGAAAACATCTTCGAGACGGTCGCGGGCCTGCGTGTTGAGGTGAAGCGAGCCCCGACGGATCTCGCCGAGCTTCTCGCTGAGATCGAGTCGCTCGGCCTCGTACTGGGCGGCTCGTGCGCCGGCAGCGAGGCGTTCCCGAGCCGCTGCGATCGCCGCCTCGAGCGATGTGCGGGCGGCATTGATGGCCTGACCGGCCGCCTTTCGATCGTCGGGATCGAGGCCGCCCAACTGCTTCTTGGCGGCCGTGACTGCGGACTTCTTGCCGAGGAACTCGGCGTCGAGCGCGGCCAGCGAGTCGAGATCGCGGGCATCGGCAAGCCGCTCGGCGGCATCGGCCACGAGCGCGTCGAGGTCGGCGGTGAGGTCGGCGGCGTTGCTCATCGGGGTCTCAGGTTACGGCGTCCACGTCGCCGAGCGTGCACCCTTTCGTGCCACACTGCCGATGTGGAGCACACGGTCCGAGACATCCCCGAGCGCCAACGGTACGAACTTGTCGTCGACGGCGACATCGTGTCGATCGCCGATTACCACGAACGGGGCGACGCCATCGTGGTCCCCCACGTCGAGACCGACCCGGCTCACCGCGGCCAGGGCATGGCCGATCGTCTCATGGCAGGGGTCCTCGCCGACCTGCGAGCGACGAACCGCAAGATCGTGCCGCTGTGCCCCTTCGCCGACACCTACATCCGAGAGCGTCCCGAGGAGCAGGACCTCCTCGCCTGATCAGCTCCGGCTGGCTTCGTGCAGCAGCAAGGTGCCAGCCATCGCGACATTGAGCGACTCGGTGCGACCCGGCATCGCAATGTGCGCCCATGCATCGAGGTCGACGTCTCGGTCGAGACCGTGCGGCTCGGAACCCATCACGATTGCGACGGGGCGGTCGAGGACACCCTGATCGAACGGCTCGCCGCCCGTGACATCGGTGCCGACGACGGTGACACCAGCTTCACGCAGTGCATCGACGGCGTCGTCGAGTTGGCCGTACTGGACGATCGGCACCCGCAACACCGAACCAGCGGAGGCTCGCACGGCCTTTGGGCCCCACGGGTCGGCGCCACCGACGACCACCACCGCGTCGGCGGCCACCGCATCAGCGGCCCGCACGAGGGTGCCGAGGTTGCCGGGATCACTGACGCCCGCGAGAACCAGCACGACCGACGGTGCGGCGGGCAAGGAGGCAACAGGGCGAGCGACGATCGCCAGCATCGGTTGTGGAGTCGTGGAGGGCGCCAGCCGCTCAAACACGTGATCACGGACGAGCAGGAACTCGACGCTCGCCGGAAGGCGGCGCTCGACCGCCACGACAGCGGCGTCGTCCTCGGCGTGCTCGGGAACGATCACGACCGACGGCTGACATCCGGCATCGAGCGCCTCGCCGACGGTGCGCGGCCCCTCGATGACGATGTCGCCCGAACGCGAACTGCGCCGCCCGATCAGGCGGCGCAGTTCAGCGACTCTCGGATTCTGAGCCCCGAGGACCGGACGCACGGAACCGGTCAGGAAGCGGCGGCCTCGGTACCGGCCGCAGAGGCGGCCTCAACGAGGGCGGTGAACGCTTCCGGCTCGTTGACCGCGAGGTCGGCGAGGACCTTGCGGTCGACCTCGATGCCGGCGGCCTTCAGGCCGGCGATGAACCGGCTGTACGTGGTGCCGTTGACTCGGCAGGCTGCGTTGATCCGCTGGATCCACAACTTGCGCATCTCGCCCTTGCGGGCGCGACGGTCACGGAACGCGTAGTTGCCGGCGTGCATCACCGACTCATTGGCAGCCTTCCAGACGCGGGACCGGTTGCCGTAGTGGCCCTTGGCCCGCTCCATAACGACGCGACGCCGCTTCTTCGAGTGCACAGAACGCTTGACGCGTGCCATCTCTCTCTCCTTCTCCTCGCTGGCCGCTGTTCCGGCCAGAAAAAACTCGTACGGGTGGTGTCGGGCTCAGACGCCCAGGTCGCGGAGGTTCTTCTCGTCGGCCTTGGCGACGGGCGTGTCACCACGAAGCTGACGAATCCGCTTCGGGGACTTCTTCTCCAGGATGTGGTTCTTGTTCGCCTGACGGCGCATGAGCTTGCCGCTACCCGTGCGCTTGAAGCGCTTGGCAGCACCCTTGTGGGTCTTCATCTTCGGCATGTCGTGTCCTGCCTTTCGCTGCCGGAAAATCCGGTCAGCATCTCGCTGACCGGAGCTCCAGTCAGATCACTCTTCCTCGTCGGCTGCCGGGGCGACGGCTTCCACCGTTGCCGCGTTGGCGGCCGCTTCGGCCTTCCTGCGTTCCTTCTCGTGGCGGGCTTGGGCCTGCTTGTCCGGTGCGAGCACCATCACCATGTTGCGGCCGTCCTGGCGGGGGTGGAACTCCACCTTGCCGACATGGTCGACCTCGTCAGCGACGTTCTCGAGGATCTTGCGCCCCAATTCGGGATGCTGCATCTCACGACCACGGAACATGATCGTGACCTTGACCTTGTGACCCTCGCCGAGGAACTTCTCAACCTTTCTGGTCTTGGTGTCGAAGTCGCCGGGCCCGATCTTGGGCCGGTACTTCATTTCCTTGACCGTCAGGTTCGAGGACTTCTTCCTCGATTCCTTAGCGCGCTGATCGGCTTCGTACTTGAACTTGCCGTAGTCCATGATCCGGCAAACCGGTGGGTTCGCCCGATCTGCGACCTCGACCAGGTCGAGTCCGGCAGCCCGAGCGATGTTGAGCGCCTCGGGTAGTGGCTTGATGCCGATCTGTTCACCATCCTGGCCAACGAGGCGGACCTCGCGGGCTCGGATGCGATCATTGATCCTTGGCTCGTTGCTTGGCGGTGCTATCGCCCTGAACTCCTCGTGAGCACGGAACCTCCGTAGTGGGTGGAAGCGTCGATCGCCGCTCGAAAACGACGAAACGGACGCCGGGAGTCGACGTCCGCGAAACCTCGCACCACGGATGGCACGGTGTTGCCGAATCGGCCGACCTGACGCACCTCGAATCGGTGGCCAGGTGAGGATCCGGCGAACCGGGCCCCACTTCCCTCAGTTGTACGGCCGTTAGGGTACCAGCATGAGTTCTCTGTGGACACCTGGTGGCGAACACAACGTTCCCCGCGACCCCGAACCTGCCGTGGGCGCTCCGACCGACCTCGAGCCCGAAATGGAGGACGCGATCGCCGCATCCCTTCCTGACGGGATCACGCTCGACGACCTCTCCCCCGAGCAGTTGGCACAGGCTGAAGAGGCCATTCGCGAGATGGCCGCTGTCCGTGAGCAGGTGCTGTCGGCACCGGCCGGCGATGTGATCGCCAATCACGCCATGGGCCTGTTCGAGCTCGGTGCGCTCCATCTCTCGCAGCAGACCCCGAACTTCGCCGAAGCCGGTCTCGCCATCGACGCCATGGCGGCACTCGTCGACGGGCTCGGCGATCGTCTCGGTGAGGCCGTGCCCACACTGCAGGAGGGGCTCCAGCAATTGCGGATGACCTTCGTGCAGCTCAAGCAGCAGGCGGACGCCGAGGGCTGAACCCCCGGCGCTGACCTACAGCGTCACCAGCGCCACACCAACCACCGTGACCACCGCACCGACGATGAGCGGGCGGGTCAATGTCCGCGGGACCAGCGCGAGCCCGAAGAGGATCGAGGTCGAGCGGAGCGTCGCCACGTTCGCCGCGTCGGCGCGGGTGTAGGCCAACAGGATGAGCGCATAACTCGTCGACGAGGCAAGGCCCACGGGAACACCTGATCGGAGCGAGGCCCGCAGCCGTTCGATCGGAAGCCGATTACCGATGATCGCGAACGTGGCGCCCAGGTACGACGACATGGCGAAGAACGCCCAGCCATTGACTTCCTCGACCGCTCGCGCGTCGACGAGCGTGTAGCCGCCGATGACAAAACCGGTCGTGAGCGCCAGTGCGAGCGCCTGTCGCTGACCGGTGTTCCACCCGACATTGCCGATCATCACGAGCCCGATCGCCACCAGCACCGCACCGATCACGGTGAAAGGCGTCGGCACCTGGTCGAGCAGCCAGATACCGAGCGCTGCCACCACCAGCGGCGCAGAACCGCGGGCGACGGGGTACGCAACGGCGAGCGCCCCCCGGTCGTAGGCCGCCGCCAGCGCCGTGATGTACGACGCATGCAACAGCCCGCTCGTCAGCAGCAGCCACCAGACCTCGAACGGCGGATCGAGGACGATCCACGGGGTCAACCAGAGCGCACCGACGTAGTACGAAACGACGAGCGTGCCGAGGCGGTCCGCGCCGCTATGGGTTCGTGCGTTCCAGAGCGCGTGGCCGAACGACGCAGCCAACACCAGAAGAACGGCGCTGGCACTCACGGCATCACGCGAGGATCAGGGGATGATCTTCGAGATCGGGAGTTCGACGATGTCGGTGGCGCCCTTGTCGCGCAGCTGCGGGATCAAGATATTGATCTCGTCCTTGGGCACGACCGTCTCGACGGCATAGCCCGCGCCGCGGAACAGCTCGTTCACGGTGGGCGACTTGAGCGACGGCACGATCTCGATGACCTCGTCGAGCGCATCGGCTGAGACATTCATCTTCACAAGCACCTTGCCGCGAGCGTCGAGCACGCCTTGGAGGAGCGTGTGGATCTGACGCATGGCGTGGGCCTTCTCCGGGTCGGCGAACGACGCAGGGTTGGCGACCAACTCGGTGTAGCTGGTGACGAGGGTCTCGATGATGCGAAGGCCGGCGGCCTTAAGGGCCCGGCCGGTCTCGGTGATGTCGACCACGACGTCGACGATGTCGGGAACCTTTGCTTCGGTGGCGCCGTACGAGAGACGGACGTCGGCGTCGACGCCAGCAGCCTCAAGGTGGCGCTTCGTGATCTCGGGATATTCAGTCGAGACCTTCACCCCCGCCGGCAGGTCGGCGATCGTCTGCCACGGCGAGTCCTCCGGCACCGCCATCACGATGCGCACCGGCTTGGCGGTGGCTTTCGAGTACTTCAACTCGCCGAGCGACTCGACCTGGCTCGAGGTTTCTTCGATCCAGTCGCGGCCCGTGATGCCGAGGTCGAAGAGCCCCTCGGCCACATAGGTCGGGATCTCCTGGGGACGGAGAATCCGCACCGATGCGATGCGGGGGTCATTGATCGAAGCCTTGTAGACGACCGACGACGACCGCTCGACCGGAAGGTCGGCAGCCTCGAAGAGTTCCATGGTGGCCTTCTCCAGCGAGCCCTTGGGGAGGACGAGGTTCAGCACGGCGGGTCCTTGGGTACAGGGGGCGAACCCCGACGAGGTTACCGGCCGACGGCCATCAAACTCCGGGTTTGAACTCGATCCGCAGGTCGGCCCCGACACGTTCGACCGAGACGATCTCACCCCGATCGACCGCCGTGATCGAGGGTGCACCCGCGCCGGTGAAGAGCCCTTTGGCGTCGTCGCCACCGAACAGGACGGGGGCCTGGTAGAGCACGAACCGGTCGATGAGTCCGGCACGATGGAAATCACCGATGACCTGCGCTCCACCCTCGACCATCAACTGCACGACGCCGTCGTCGCCCAGATGTTCGAGCAGGCGATCGATCGGCCCGTCCCAGGACAAACAGGGTTGGACCCGGGCGTTGGCCACCGCCGTGCCGAGCACCACCCGGAGTGGATCTTGCGCCGGTGGAGTGCCCTCTGGCGCGTGCCAATCGCGGACCGTGAGCGCCGGGTCGTCGCTGCGCACCGTGCGGGCCCCCACGAGGATTGCATCGCTCTCGGCACGGAGTCGATGGGCGTCGGCGCGGGCTTCCGGTCCGGTGATCCACTGCGAAGTGCCGTCGGGCGCTGCCGTCCGGCCATCGAGGCTGGCGGCAAGCTTGGCGACCACGAATGGACGACCCGTTCGTCGATGGTGGAGGTACGGGGCAAGCTGCTCGGCGACGAGATCGGCACCGACGCCGACGGTGACCTCAATCCCCGCCGCCTCGAGCGTGCTGATGCCCTTGCCGGCGACGTGACGGTCGGGATCACCGACCCCGATGACGACCCGAGCAACGCCGGACTCGACGAGGGCGTGACTGCACGGACCGGTGCGACCGGTGTGATCACACGGCTCGAGTGTGGTGTAGAGCGTCGAACCGCGTACCGCGTCGGGGCCGGCGGCATCGAGCGCGACTCGCTCCGCGTGGCGGCCGCCGGGCGGTTCGGTGGCGCCGTCGAAGACCTGCCCGTCGAGGGCGACGACAACGGCGCCAACCCAGGGGTTGGGTGAGGTCGAGTGGCGGATCCGAGCGGCGTTGGCGACCGCTCGCTCCATGAACGCCAGGTCGTCGATCATCCGTTACCGGAACCGTGGCCTTGGCCCTCACCCGAGGGATGTGGATCGTAGTTGTCGACGAGCAGCGTCACGGCGTGGGGCAGGACGTCGATGACGGCACCGATGGTCTCGACACAGCCCTTCGACGAGCCCGGCGTATTCACGATCAGGCTGGTGCCGAGCGTGCCGGCGACCCCGCGACTGAGGCGGCCGAGCGGGTTGATCAACCGCATCGCCTCGGCGAGGCCGGGCGCCTCCCGATCGAGCGTGACCTTCGTGCCCTCCGGCGTGCGATCCCGTGGACCAAAGCCGGTGCCCCCCGTGGTGACGATGAGCCCGTGGAAACCGTCGGCGAGACGCCGAAGCGTCGCCGCGACCGGGTCGACACCGTCCTCGGTGAGGGCGCGCTCGACGACGTTCCAACCCTGCTCCGTGAAGTACTGCTCGAGGACCTGGCCGGACGCGTCCTCCCGAGTGCCGGCGACGACACCGTCGGACACGGTCACGATCTTCACCGACAACCGCTGCTCGGAGCTCATGCCGGCACCCTAGCGAGCACGGCCGATCACGGTGCAGTACTCAGGCGCGACGCCAGCGGGCGAGCGCCATGCCATCGGTGGCGGCACCGGGGACCACCACCAGCGTGTCCGGGCCGTAGGGCTCCCAGCCGCCATCCGCCGGGAGGTCGGCACGGAAGCCGAGCGCGGCAAGCGCACCAGCGGTGGCCGCCACGACATCGACCGACTCGGCCTTCGTGAGTGTGCAGACGCTGTAGACGAGTGAGCCGCCCGGTTTCACAAGCGGCGCCGAGGCGAGCAGGATCCGCTGCTGCAGCTCGGCGAGTTCGTCGACATCGCCGGGCCGGATCCGCCAGCGGGCGTCGGCACGGCGACGCAGCGCCCCGAGCCCGCTGCACGGGGCGTCGACGAGTACCGCATCGAACGTGGTGTCGGCGTACGGCGGCGCAGCACCGTCGGCCTGCACGACGTGAAGATCGTCGAGATCGAGGCGGCGGCGGTTCGCAACGATGAGACCGGCTCGGGAGTGGCGCGAGTCGGCGCCGATCACCCGAGCACCCGTACCGGCGATCGCCGTGGCCTTCCCGCCCGGCGCTGCGCAGGCATCGAGGACGACGTCGCCTGTCGACACCGGCACGGCGGCAGCGACCGCCTGGGAACTTGGGTCCTGCACATAACCGTCGTCGCGGATGTGGACCTCTGCTGCGACGTTCATCGTCTCGAGCGCCGCATGTGCACGCTCCTCTCCCAGGTCGGCACCGAGTCGAGTGACGATCCAGTCTGGGTAGCTCAGTTCGGTACCGACCGAAGGGAACGACACGCCCTCCGTCACCGCCGCTGACACCTTGCGGAGCACGGCGTTGACCAGGCCGCGAAAGCGTTTCGGTGCGGCGGCGACGGTCGCCGAGACCGCCGCATGAGGTGGGGTGTCGAGATGGAGCAATTGGTGTGCGCCGATCCGCAATGCGGCGCGGGCCGATGACGGCGGAGGTTCGAGCAGGAAGCGGTCGACGAGATGATCGAGTCGCCGCTTCATGCGGGTGGAGCCATAGACGAGCTCCGTCGCAAAGCCCTTGTCGCGGGCCTCCATCGTCGTGTCGCCCAACATCTTCGGCAGGACGACGTTGGCGTACGCACCCTCGTCGTCGATTCGCACGATCGCTGCGATGGCGAGCCGGCGAGGGTCGTCGATCGGGTCGCTCACGAGCCGAACGTCTGGTCGGCGCTCCACCGGGCCCCGTTGGCCCACGCGACAGCGTCCATACGGGGCTTGCCCTCGGGCTGGACCTCGAGGAGTTCCAGGCGGCCGACAGGGGTCGAGACGACGACCCCGGAATCGGAAACGGCAGCAAGGCGAGTGCGATGGATCTTGAACCGCTTGCCGTTCCACGTGGTGAACGCATCGCCGACCCTCACCCGGCGATGGATCGCTACGGCCGACTGACTCCAGTCGATCTCGCGTTCGGCAGCGGTGATCTTCGCCGCGTAGACCGGGTCACCGACCTGGGGTTCGGGCTCACCAAAGCCATCAGCGAGCGCTCGAACGAGCTGGTCGGTGCCGATCTCGACCAGCCGCCCTCGCAGCTCGTCAAGCGTCTCGTCGTCGCCGATCGGGGTCTCCGTGCGGCAGTACACGGCACCGGTGTCGAGTTCGATGTCCAGATCCATCAGACACACGCCGGTGGTCGTATCGCCCGCGAGGATCGCCCGCTCGACGGGAGCGGCACCGCGCCAGCGCGGCAGAAGCGAAAAGTGAAGGTTCACGAACGCAAGCCGGTCGAGCATCGCCTCCGGGATGAGGTGTCCGTACGCGACCACCACCGCCAGGTCGGCCTCGACCTCGTCGAGGTCGGCCAGCCGGTCGGTCACAGGTAGCCCGAGTTCGAGCGCCGCCGCCTTCACCGGTGAGGGCAGACGTTGCGCTCCGCGGCCGCGGCGGGCGTCGGCCCGCGACACGACGAGCGGGATCTCATAGCCAGCATCGACGAGAGCCCGGAGCGGCGGAACGGCCAGACCCGGCGTACCCAGGTAGACGATCCGCCGGATGGCGTCCGGCGGCGCAGCGCTCATGGGGTGGTGCTCACGGCAGGGTGAGACCGCCGCCGGCCGACTTCGTTTCGGGCCTACCGATCTGCAGATCGCGCAGCGTCTTGAGGGCCGCCTTGCGAGTGTCCTCGTCGAGTCGCTCGATCAACAACACACCGTCGAGGTGATCCATCTCGTGTTGGAACATGCGCGACTCAAGCTCGTCGGCCTCGTAGGTCATCTCGTTGCCATCAAGATCTCGGCCGACGATGTGGATCTTCTTCGGACGCACGATCTCCCAGGACAGGCCGGGGACCGACAAACAGCCCTCCTCGAAGACCCACTCACCGTCGCCCTCGATGATTTCGGGGTTGACCATGGCGTTGGGGCCGTAGCCGATGTCCCACACGAAAAGGCGTTTATCGACGCCGACCTGCGGCGCGGCCAGGCCGATGCCGGGAGCCGCGTACATCGTCTCGAGCATGTCGTCGACGAGCTTCACGAGCGCGCCGTCGATCTCGGCCACGTCGTTCGCCTTCTGGCGCAGAACCGGATCGCCGATGACTCGAATGTCGTACGCAGCCATGCGTCCAATCTACCCACCGCAGACCCCGCTACCGTCGACGGGGTGACTACCGGTCAGTACTTCGATGACGAGCCGTCCGTCGCCTCGGATCCGCGTCCCGTCGAGATCAGCCTGCCCGACCTCGCCATCACCTTGACTGCCGACCGCGGTGTCTTCTCCGCCGAGCATCTCGACGCCGGCACAAAGTTGCTCCTCCAGGAGTCACCTCCGCTCACGACGGCCGACCGCACCATCCTCGACCTCGGCTGTGGCTGGGGACCAATCGCCTGCGTCGCCGCGCTGCGGGCACCTCACGCCCGAATCTGGGCGGTCGATGTCAACGAGCGAGCGCGTCGGCTCACCGCCGCCAACGCCGCAACGATCGATGCTGGGGATCGGATCACTGTCGCAGCACCCGACGAGGTGGGCGACGACGTGCGATTCGATCGCATCCTCTCCAATCCACCGATCCGAATCGGCAAGCAGGCACTTCACGACCTTCTCGACCGCTGGCTGACACGGATGACCCCCGACGGCGTTGCACATCTCGTCGTGCAAAAACATCTCGGGAGCGACTCGCTCGCTCGCTGGCTCGAGGGGGTCGGGCATCCGGTCGACCGGATCACGAGCCGTGCCGGCTTCCGTATCCTTCAGGTCGGAACGAGGGAGAACACGTGACACAACTCGACGGCACGGGCATGAAGCGGCTCCACCGAGAATGGCGCCGACGCACCGACGGCCGACTCGCGCTCGTGCTCGATGGTGTCGGCAACCCGTTCAACGTCGGAGCGATCGTGCGCACCGCGGCGGCCGAACGAGTCGACCATCTCTACCTCGGCAGCGCGACTGCTCCCGACCACGACAAGGTCAACAAGACGGCGCTCGGCACCGCTCGGTACCTCACCTGGACCGAGTTCGACTCCGGCGTCCCTGCCGTCGAAGCAGCCCGAGCCGACGGTTACCAGGTCATTGCGATCGAACTGACGAGCGATGCCCTTCCCCTCCACGAGATCCCGATGGAAACCGATGTCGCGCTCGTGATCGGCCACGAAGATCGGGGTTGCACTCCGGCGACGCTCGCCGCATGCGACGGCGTCGCCTTCATCCCACAGCTCGGCAAGGTCGGCAGCCTCAATGTCGCCCACGCCGCCTCGATCGCGATCTACGAGGCTCGGCGGCGAAGCTGGTCCCGCTGAGCAGCCCCGCCCATCGGCCCGCGACCCCGGCGGCCATGGGTGCGCCGCCCGCAGCCGGACATTCGACGAAGCGACGCACCGTTCGGGCTGATCACTCCCCGACTGGCACCGTGGCTCGACACACCTCGACGATCTCGTCGATCAGGCGGTCGTCGCCGCGCACACCGAGCGACAGGCCGCACTCGACATAGAAATTCCAACCGTCATCGAATGCGGCGACATAGACGATGGTGGTCTCGGCTGCAGTGGTGCCCTCGACAACTCGGTGATCGTCGCCGAACTCGTCACGGTTGATCGTCAGGCCGGAGTCAGCGGCGACGGCCTGCACGAACGTGGGCAACGATTCCCCGATCTCGAGCCACTCGTCGAGCGACCGTTCGTCGCACCCACCGGGACCACACGCACGGGCGACGGTCCATTTGTCGAAGACCTCAGCGATCGGATTGCCGGCGATCGGCTGCCACTCGAACGCGAACTGTTCGCTTTGGACCCACCCCTCGGGGATCTCCGTGACGAGTCCCTCGGCACTGACCACACTCTCGAGGGGTGGCCCCGTGGTCCGCTCGCCGAACACAAGGATGAAGCCGATCACGCCGAGCACGGCGAGAACGGACAAGAACAGGCGGCGCTGACGTTGATCCACGCCGTCATACTCGCAGCGGATCGACGTCGATCCGCACGCGGGCGGCTGGACGTTCGATCTCGGCGAGGCGATCGAGGATCGGGTTGTGGCTCTCGGCGCGAAGTAACCAGCGACCATCGAGCGGTCCGCGGACCTGCACGCCCTTCACCGTGCCGAAGCTGTCGATCAACGCGGCGGCGCCTTCGCCGCTGATCGACACCTGAGCTCCGTAGGGCGGCAACCGCAGGGGTCGGCGACGATCGCGCTCGGCGACGGCAACCAGCGACGGGTCACCGCGTCCTGCCGCAAGGATCACCTCGTGCTCGGGCTGCCGGGTCTGGACGACGACACGGCCACCACTCCCCCGGCCGCCGACCAGCCGCGCCGCTTGAGAGATCATCGCCATCGCCTGCTCGGCGGCGCGCTGGCGCACGGCCAACAGCTCCTGATCGAAATCGAGGAACACGACCACATCAGCCCGATCGACACGGTGCAGCACGGCCTCTGTGCCGATCGCCACCCGATGCTGGGGGCGTTGCTCCGATGCCGCCGTGATCTCGTCGACCGGTTCGCCGAGGAAGGCCTCGAGTTCCTCCCGGGCTCGCTCGACACCCATTCGGAGCGTCTTGAGGGCCGTGGAGCCACACACGGTGCAGATGACGGGTCGGCGCTCCGAGCCGTCAGCGCTCACGAGTTCGTCGTCGACCAGCCGCATGATCTGACCACCGTCGTCGCTGCGGACCAGCTCACCGCACGCCGCGCAGGCGAGCAGACGAGCCCGACCCGTGCGGTTGAGGACGCACACCACTCGCCGATCACCGTCGATGTGGCGTCGAAGATCGGCGGCGAACGGACCCGACTTGGTCGGATCCTCGTTGCGTCGGTCGAGCACGTCGACGATCGGCCAGTCATCGCGTTCGATCGATCGGTCACGACGCAAGAGCGGGCCGGCACGGAGCGCCTCGAGCGACGGCACCGCTGAGGTCATCACCGCAGGCACACCCGCCCGACGCGCCCGTTCGAGAGCGACTTCGCGAGCGTGCCACGCCGGGGTGCGTTCCTCCTTGAACCGCTCGTCGTGTTCGTCGATCACGACAACAGCAGCGAGATCCGACATCGGCATCCATGCGGCTGACCGGGTGCCGACGACCGTCGCACCCCCGGCTGCAGCCGCCCACTCGTCGGGGGCGAGCGCCACCGAGACCCCGGCCCGGCGCAGCGCCACGGCCAGATGACGGGCTCGGGCCGTGTCGGCAGTGAGGATCAGGGCGTCGCCGCGGCGACAGGCAGCAAGGGCAACACCCAAGCCGTCGTCATCGGGTGCGACTCGGACCGTGGCAACGCCATGGTCGAACGCGTCGTCGAAGACATCGCGAGGGCCGGCGGGAACCGGATCACGAGGCCGACGTTTCGCCGCAGCCGCGACCATGCGCTCCGGCGACGCCGCCCGCAGGAAGGCCACCCGGCGACCGGCCCAACGCCACGCCGCCCACCCGGCCAGGTCGAGCAGTTCCGACGACGGACCCATCCCGCGAAGTTTCACCAGCTCGACCAACCGAACGCCGGACTCGGGCTCCACCTCGATGGCGGTGACCCAGCCGTCGACCCGTCGGCCTGCGAGCGGGATCCGAACCATCGACCCCACGACGACCCGCTCCGCCCGTCCGTCGGCCTCCCAGAATGTCGGCACGACATAGTCGAACGCTCGATCGATGCCGACGACGTCGGGCAGCACGCGCACGACCCGCCCCTCAGGGCGGGTCGTCNCGATGTCAGATGGCGCGGACGGCTCGTCGCCGAGCTCCAGCCGTCCCTGGTCGGACTCGCTCAGAGGCCCAGAGCCGACGTGAGGTCGTCGACCTTGTTGGTCTGCTCCCACGGGAACGTTCCGGCCTCGGGCTCGCGGCCGAAGTGACCGTAGGCCGCCGTCTTGCGGTAGATCGGGCGGCGTAGGTCGAGATCTCGCATGATCGCACCGGGGCGAAGATCGAAGACCTCGTCGACGGCCTTCTCGATGGCCGCCTTGTCGACGGTCTCGGTACCGAAGGTCTCCACGAGCACCGACATCGGACGGGCCATACCGATGGCGTAGGCGACCTGAATCTCGCAGCGGCTGGCGGCACCAGCGGCGACGATGTTCTTCGCGACCCAGCGGGTGGCGTACGCGGCCGAACGATCGACCTTCGACGGGTCCTTGCCCGAGAAGGCTCCGCCGCCATGACGAGCCATGCCGCCGTAGGTGTCGACGATGATCTTGCGACCCGTGAGGCCGGCGTCGCCCACCGGACCACCGATCACGAACCGACCGGTCGGGTTGACGAAGACGTCGTAGTCGTCGTCGGCAAACTGTTCGGGAATAACCGGGCGGATCACGTGCTCGATCAGATCGGGCCGGATCATCGTGTCGCGGTCGATGCCGTCGTTGTGCTGCGTGGAGACGAGCACGGTCTTGAGCCTGACGGGAGTGTTGCCCTCGTACTCGAAGGTGACCTGGGTCTTGGCGTCGGGTCGCAGGTACGGGATGGTGCCGGCCTTGCGGACCTCGGCGTGCTTCTCGGCCATGCGGTGCGCAAGGTGGATCGGCAGCGGCATGAGCACGTCGGTCTCGTCGCTGGCGTAGCCGAACATCATGCCCTGGTCGCCTGCGCCCTGCTTGTCGAGCTCGTCCTCCTCAGACTGACCCGATCGGACCTCTTCTGAGGCGTTTACGCCCTGCGAGATGTCGGGCGACTGCTCATCGAGGGTGACCATGACGCCACACGTGTTGCCGTCGTACCCGAACGCCTCGTTGTTGTAGCCGATCTCGTTGATCGTGCGCCGAACGGTGCCGGGGATGTCGACGTAGGCCTCGGTGGTGATTTCGCCAGCGACGACGGCAAGACCGGTGGTGACGAGCGTTTCGCACGCCACCCGGCTCATCGGATCCTGCGCCAGCATCTCGTCGAGGATGGCGTCGGAAATCTGGTCGGCCATCTTGTCGGGATGGCCCTCGGAAACACTCTCGGAGGTGAAGGTCCAACGGGTCACGGTTGCTCCTGGTTCATTGCTGGCCGAGTCGGCCCGCTGCGGTGTCTAGCACGCGCCGTGCGACATCGCGCTTGTCGGTCAGAGGGACATCGATCCGGGATCCGTCGGCGAGCAGGATCACCACCTCGTTGGTGGCGTGCTCGAAGCCGACGCCCGGCTTGGACACGTCGTTGGCAACGATCGCGTCGAGGTTCTTGCGAGCCAATTTCTCGGCTGCGTTGCCGATCAGGTCGTCGGTCTCGGCGGCGAAGCCGATCAGGACCTGCCCATCGGGTTTCGCCGCTCCGAGGCCGGCGAGGATGTCGACCGTGGGGACGAGTTCGACGGCGGGAGCGCCGTCTCGCTTCTTGAGCTTGCCATCGGCGGTGTCGGCCGGACGGAAATCGGCGACCGCGGCGGCCATGACGACAATGTCGGCGTTTGGAGCTTCCGTGTCGCAGGCGGCGGCCATTTCCGCAGCGGTCTCGACCTCGACAACGCGCACACCGGCCGGGGCCTGGTCGGGACGGGTCGTGATGACCACGACATCGGCCCCTCGCAGCACCGCCTCGGCGGCGACGGCATGCCCCTGCTTGCCGGACGAGCGGTTGCCGATGTAGCGCACGGTGTCGACCGGCTCGCGGGTGCCGCCAGCGGTGACGAGCACCGTGCGACCGGCGAGATCGCCGTCAGTGAGCGCGACCTCGACCGCAGCGACGACGGTCGATGGCTCCGCCAGTCGACCGTGACCCATATCGCCACCGGCGAGTCGGCCGGACTCGGGCGGCACGATCAGCACGCCCCGATCGGCGAGGATGTCGAGGTTCTCCTGGACTGATGCCTGCTCCCACATCTCGGTGTGCATCGCCGGGCAGATCATGACGGGTGCCCGAGACGCCAAGATGGTGGCCATCAGAAGGTCAGCCGAGCGCCCGGTGCGAAGGTCGCTGATCAGACGGGCCGTCGCCGGACACACGAGGATGAGATCGGCGGCCTGCCCCATCTTGGTGTGCGGGATGGGGGTCTCCGGGTCATCCCACAGTTCGGTGCGGACGGGCTCGGACGCGAGCGCAGAGAAGGTCGTGGCCCCCACCATGCGCTGGGCGCCGTCGGTGAGGACGGGGCTGACGTGGGCACCGGCGTCGACGAGTCGGCGACAGACCTCGACGGCCTTGTAGGCGGCGATGCCGCCGGTGACACCGAGGACGATGCGGCGGCCGGCGAGCGTGGTCACCGTGCCCCTCGGATCAGGCGGAGTCGTCGCCGAGTTCGGCGGCGGCTTCGGCTTCGGCAGCGGCGAGCGCAGCAGCTGCAGCCTCGGCCTCGGGATCGATCTCGATCGAGGTGATCTTCTCAGCGGAGATCTCTTCGAAGGCGATCGAGAGCGGCTTGGCGGCGGTGGAGGTCACCTGCGGCGGAACGGCGGCACCGACGCCCTGGCTGAGCTGCCCGAGGTAGCTCGTGATCTCGCGCGAGCGCATGGCCGAGAGCGAGACGAGGCGGAATTTCGAACCGGTCTTCTCGAGGAGGTCCTCGATCGAGGGGTTCATCATCGTGTCGTAGCCGTGCGCCATGAGAAAGCCTTCGCGTCGGGCCCCGAGGGGCCGAGTTCTGCTCCGTGAGGCTAGCAGCCGTGGGTGGCAGATCGGCACTGCTCGATCAAGCCCTGGATCTCGCCGACGGCGTGATCGAGCTCATCGTTGATGACGAAGATCATGTCGAGTTCGAGCGCTTTGGCTTTCTCTTCGGCCGCTTTGGCGAGGCGGGCCCGCACCTTCTCCTCGGGATCTCCGCGCCCACGAAGGCGGGCTTCCTGTGCCTCGTCAGACGGAGCATCGACGAAAATCAGCAGGGCGTCGGGGTAGCGATGTCGGATCTGCTCGGCGCCGTGCACATCGATCTCGAACAGAACGTCGTGACCCGACGGCGGGTCTGGCACCGGGGTTCCCTGGTANTAGTCGAGAAACTCGACCCACTCGAGGAAGCCATCGTCGGCGACATGGGCGAGAAATCGCTCTGCGTCGGTGAAGTGGTAGGCCTCCATCGCCTCACCGGGCCGACGGTCACGAGTGGTCCAGCTGCGCGAGAGCCACAGGGAGGGGTCTTCGTCGAGGAGTCGGGCGACGATCGTTCCCTTGCCGACGCCCCCTGGGCCGGAGATCACCACGATCACGCGGTCGTTGAGTTCAGTCATCGTTCGAGGTGGCGACCTCGTCGCCGAACGCAGTGAGCAGGGCCCGACGCTGCTTGGCGCCGAGGCCCTGGACTCGGCGACTCTCGGAGATGCCGATGGATGCCATCGTGCGGCGAGACTTCACCTTCCCCACGCCTGGCAATGCCTCGAGGATCGTGAGGATCTTGGTCATGGCGACGACCTCGTCGGACTCGGCCCGGGCCAAGACGTCGGCGAGCCCGAGTTCTCCGGCCTTCAAGGCCTGCTTGAGGTTGGCTCGAACGCGGCGCGCTTCTGCCGCCTTCGCCAGCGCTGCGCGTCGGGCATCGTCGGTGAGGGGCGGCGGGGTGGCCATCCCGGGAGCGTACCGGGAGGCCCGTCAGCCCGCCGACGCTGCCGACGCGTGGATCGCCTGCGCGGCTGCGAGCGGGTCGTCGGCGCGAGTGACGGCGCGGCCGACCACCAGCAGGTCAGACCCGCCGGCGAGGGCATCGCCCGGCGAGGCGGCACGCGCCTGGTCGTCGGCGTTGTCGCCCGAGAGCCGAATGCCCGGCGTGACTCGGATGAGGCGCGGCGCGTAATGGTGTGCCTCTTCGAGGTCGCCAACGGCGCACACGATGCCCGAGCATCCCGCCTCGGCAGCGAGCATGACCCGCTTCGGCATGATGTGAGGTGGAGCATCGCCGTCGCTCGTGAGCACCGTGATGGCGAGCGACTGGGGTGGCTCCAGGCCGGCGTTGTGAGCGCCTTCCTCGAGTCCCTGGACACCGGCCCGCAGCATGTCGACCCCACCGTGAGCGTGCATGGTGAGGTACTGCACCCCGAACGCACCGAGAACGCGAGCGGCCTTGCCGACCGTCGTGGGGATGTCGTGCAGTTTGAGATCGAGAAAGATCTTGTACCCGAGATCGGAGATCGCACCGATCGCCTCCGGACCGGCGGCGGAGTAGAGCTCGAGACCAATCTTGGCCACCCCGAAGTAGTCCTTGAACGTGCGGCCGAGCCGGATCGCGGCGACAAGATCGTCGACGTCGAGCGCGAGCGCCAGCCGATCCCGGATGGCCGGGTCGATCTCGTTTCCCGTTGCGTTGTCAGTCATGTGCTCCTCCGATCAACTCCGCCACGGACTCGACGCCGTGTCGTTGACACCACTGTTCGAACTCGCCGAGGATCCGCCGGGGTGCCCGGGGATCTGCGAACGTCGCCGTGCCGACCTCGACCGCCGATGCCCCGGCGAGCAGGAACTCTACGACATCGGTTCCGCTCGACGTGCCCCCCACACCGACGATCGGGAGGTCGGGCAGCGCCTCGTGCACATCGAAGACGGCCCGAACGGCCACCGGGTGCATCGCGGCACCGGACAACCCGCCCTTCTTCGCGCCGAGCACGGGACGGCGGGACTCGGTATCGATCACCATGCCGAGCAAGGTGTTCGTGAGCACCACCGCCTCGGCACCAGCGCGGTGGGCAGCCTCGGCGATCTCGGGAAGGTCGGCGGCGTTCGGACTGAGCTTGGCCCACATCGGCCGGCCAACGACCGTCGATGCCTCGATGACCTCGGCGGTCGCCGTACGGCTGTGAGCGAACATCGAGCCGCGGTCCTCGAGGTTCGGGCACGACACATTGACCTCGACCGCAACGACACCTTCGGGCGCCGCCGCCAGCGCTGCGGCCGCTCGGGCGAAGTCATCGACACTGCTCCCCCAGATCGAGGCCACCACGGTCGCGCCCGTGGCGAGCAGATCGGGCAGGTCGTGTTCGAGCCAGTGCGGCACGCCCTTGCCCTGCAACCCGACCGAATTGATCATCCCTGATGCCGTCGGGTGCACCCGAGGCGCCGGATTTCCCGCCCACTCGTCGGCCTTCATCGACTTCACGACGACCGCACCGAGCGACGCCGGATCGAGATAGTTGGCGAACTCGGCACCATGGCCGGCAGTCCCCGATGCCGTCATCACCGGCGCACGGAGGGCAACTGACCCGACCGTGGTGCGAAGGTCCATCAGTTCGACGCCCCACCATCGCTCGGCTCGAGCGCACTGAGCGAGACACCCTGGTGGTACTCCTGCAGGCTTCGAACCGCGAGCTTGTGGGCCTTCCAGTCCTGCATGCCCTTGGCTGCGGCCAGGGCCGCAGCTCCGGTGGTGAGCAGTGGCACACTCGCCCGGCCGGCAGCCGACCGGATGTGGTCGCCATCGGCCCGGGGACCCCGGCCTCTCGGTGAGTTCACGACGAGCTTCACGTCCCCGGCATTGATCAGGTCGACCGCGTTGACACCATCGACATCGCCGAGCTTGGCGACCTCGACGGCCACCTCGACCCCGGCCTCACGCACCGATGCCGCCGTACCGCTCGTGGCGCAGATGGTGAAGCCCATCTCGGCGAGCAGCCTCGCCGCCTCGACACCAGACGCCTTGTCTCGATCGGCGAGCGAGAGAAACACCATGCCGTCCTCCGGCAAGCGGGTGCCGGCGGCGAGCTGGGACTTCACGAAGGCCAGACCGGGCGTGAGATCGATGCCCATGACCTCTCCGGTGCTTCGCATCTCCGGACCGAGGACGGCGTCCGCCTCCGGGAACCGGTTGAACGGCAGCACCGCCTCCTTGATCGCCACATGGTCACCCTCGACGCGATCGCACATCAGGCCTTCGGCCCGGAGCTCGGCCAGGGTTGCACCGACCATGATGCGGCTGGCGACCTTGGCCAGAGGCACGCCGGTGGCTTTGGCGACGAACGGTACCGTGCGGCTGGCCCGCGGGTTGGCCTCGATCACGAAGACCTGGTTGCCCTTCACGGCGTACTGCACATTGATCAGGCCCTTGACGTCGAGCGCCTCGGCAATCCGCAACGTGTAGTCCTCGATGACCGCGATGGTCTCCGCCGAAAGGCTGGTCGGCGGGATCGAACAGGCGGAGTCGCCAGAGTGCACGCCCGCCTCCTCCACATGCTCCATGACTGCACCGATGACCGAGTCACCGGTGTGATCCCGCAGGGCGTCGACGTCGACCTCGGTGGCGTCCTCCAAGAAACGATCGACGAGCACGGGGCGCTCAGCCGACAAGCCACCCTCCTTGCCGAGACTGCCGAAGCCGGCGAGTTCGGCCATGGCCCGACGCAGGTGATCGTCGTCGTACACGATCTCCATTGCGCGTCCGCCGAGCACATAACTGGGCCGAACGAGGGCGGGATAGCCGATCTTGGCGGTGATCTCGAGGGCCTGATCGATGTCGACGGCGGTGCCGCCGGCCGGCTGCGGAATCTCGAGGCGAGCGCACATGGCGTTCCACTGCTCACGGTCCTCGGCGAGATCGATCGACGCAGGCGAGGTGCCGAGCACGAGCGCCTCGGGTAGGCGATCGGCGAGCTTCAGCGGGGTCTGGCCGCCGAGGCTGACGATCACGCCCTTGGGCTGCTCACGGTCGATGATGTCCATGACGTCCTCGTACGTGAGCGGCTCGAAGTAGAGCCGGTCGGACGTGTCGTAGTCCGTCGAGACGGTCTCGGGATTGCAGTTGACCATGATGGTCTCGTAGCCGGCGTCGCGCAGCGAGAAGCTGGCATGCACGCAGCAGTAGTCGAACTCGATGCCCTGACCGATGCGATTCGGGCCAGATCCGAGGATGATGACCTTCTCGCGGTCGCCGTCGCGAACTTCGTCGGTGTCTTCGTAGGTCGAGTAGTGGTACGGCGTGGTGGCCTCGAACTCGGCGGCGCAGGTATCGACCGTCTTGAACGTGGTGCGCACACCGGCCGCAAGGCGAGCGGCCCGCACCTCGGCCTCGGAGACGTTCCACAGATAGGCAAGCTGAGGATCGGAGAAGCCGAGTTGCTTGGCCCGCTTGAAGCCCCGCGGCGTGATCGAATCGAGCGACAAGGTCTCGAGATGGGCCCGCTCCTCGGTGATCATCGACATCTGGTCAAGGAACCACGGATCGACAGCGGTGGCCGCGAAGATCTCGTCGACACTCACACCCCGACGCAACAGCGCCTCAAGCTGGAACGGACGATCGGGGGTTCCGATCGTCGCCATCTTCATGAGTTCTTCGGTCGGGATGTCGTCGAGCGCCGTCTCGCCAGGGTCGGCGTTGAGACCATGACGGCCCTGCTCGAGCGAACGGAGCGCCTTTTGCATCGACTCGGGGAAGGTTCGGCCGATGGCCATGACCTCCCCCACCGACTGCATCGACGTACCGAGCACCCCGCTGGTGCCCGGGAATTTCTCGAACGCCCAGCGCGGAATCTTGGTGACGACATAATCGATCGACGGTTCGAAGCTGGCCGGGGTCTTCTCCGTGATGTCGTTGGGGATCTCGTCGAGCGTGTAGCCGATCGCGAGCTTGGCGGCGATCTTGGCGATCGGGAAGCCGGTGGCCTTCGACGCAAGGGCCGAGGAGCGACTCACACGCGGATTCATTTCGATGACGATCTGACGGCCGGTCTCGGGGTCGACCGCCCATTGGACGTTCGAGCCGCCGGTCTCGACACCGACCCGTCGGATACAGGCGAACGAACCGTCGCGCATCTTCTGGTACTCGACATCGGTGAGGGTCTGGGCCGGAGCGACGGTGATGGAGTCGCCGGTGTGCACGCCCATCGGGTCGAGATTCTCAATCGAACAGATGATCACACAGTTGTCGGCGCGGTCACGCATGACCTCGAGCTCGTACTCCTTCCAGCCCTTGATCGACTCCTCGATCAGGATCTCCGAGATGGGGCTGGCGTCGAGGCCATAGGCCGCCATGCGCTCGTACTCCTCCATCGTCTCGGCGATGCCGGTTCCCCGGCCGCCGAGGATGTAGGCAGGCCGGATGATGACAGGAAGGCCGACCTCGTCGATCGCAGCTCGCGCCTCGTCCATGGTGTGGGCGATGGCGGATCGGGCGGACTCGAGCCCGATCTCGGTCATGGCGACCTTGAACTTCTCGCGGTCCTCTGCCGTCTCGATGGCCTCGGCATCTGCGCCGATCAGCTCGCACCCAAACCTCTCGAGCACGCCGGCCTGCTGCAACTCCATCGCCAGGTTGAGACCGGTCTGGCCACCGAGGGTCGGCAGCACGGCATCGGGTCGTTCTTTTTCGATGATCTTCTCGAGGATCTGCAGATCAAGCGGCTCGACATAGGTGGCGTCAGCGAAACTCGGATCGGTCATGATCGTCGCCGGGTTCGAGTTCGCGAGGATGACTCGATAGCCCTCTTCCTTCAGGACTCGGCATGCCTGGGTACCGGAGTAGTCGAACTCACAGGCCTGACCGATCACGATCGGGCCGGAGCCGATGATGAGGATCGATTCGATATCGGTGCGCTTCGGCATCTCAGGCCGCCTTTCCCTGGAAGCCGTCCATGAGTTCGGCGAACTCGGTGAACAGGTAGGCCGAGTCGTGCGGGCCGGGGCCCGCCTCGGGGTGGTACTGCACGCTGAAGGCCGGGTACTCGTTGTGGACCAGACCCGAGAGGGTGCCGTCGTTGAGACACACGTGGCTCTCGGTCACGTTCGGTACGGAGCCGGCCTCGACCGCGAAGTTGTGGTTCTGAGCGGTGATCTCGACCTTCGATGTGCGGGTGTCCTGCACGGGCACGTTGCCGCCGTGGTGACCGAACTTCATCTTGTAGGTCCGGCCCCCGAGCGCAAGCGACAGCACTTGATGGCCGAGGCAGATGCCGAAGATCGGCACCTTCCCGAGGAGCTTCGGAAGCTCATCGACGATCGGGCCGGCCTCTTCGGGATCCCCCGGGCCGTTGGAGAGGAACACCCCGTCGGGGTTCATCGCCAAGACCTCTTCGGCGGTGGTGTGCGCCGGAACGACGGTGACCGTGCCGATCTCGCCAAGATGGCGCAGCATTGTGGCCTTCACACCGAAGTCGTAGGCCACGATCTTCCGGGGTCCGCTGCCGACCGTGTACGGCTCGGGGGTGGTGACCAGGCTGACGAGATCCACACCGGCCGTGCCGGGCTCGGCCTTGGCCGCGGCCAGCAAGGTGGCATGGTCGGCGGGACCGAACGCCCCCGGCATTGCGCCGGTGTCGCGGATGTGGCGGGTGAGTCGACGGGTGTCGATCCCGGCGATACCGGCGAGACCATGGCGGCGCAGATAGTCGTCGAGATGCTCCTCGCTTCGCCAGTTGCTCTGGCGGCGGGCGAGATCGCGGATGATCACACCCCGACAGAAGGGCTTCGCCGCCTCGTCGTCGGTGGCGTTCACGCCGTAGTTGCCGATGTGGGGGTAGGTGAAGGTGATGATCTGACCGGCGTAGCTGGGGTCGGTGATGACTTCCTGGTAGCCCGAGAGCACCGTGTTGAACACGACTTCACCGGCGGCGAAGCCGTTCGGTTCGAGCTCAGCCCCGATGCCTTCCCCGTCGAAGGTCTCACCGTCGGCGAGGACCAGTTGGTACTCACGAATTGTCATCGCGTCGCTTCTCCGTTCGTGACCACAAGGTCACCGTTCCAGATCGTGTGTCGAATCGTGCCGCGCACCGAACGCCCTTCGAAGGGAGTGTTCGAGCTCCGGCTGGCCAGTGCTGCGCCGGTGATCGTCCATTGCTCATCGAGATCGAGCAGGGCGAGATTGGCTGGCCGACCGACCTCGATCGGGCCGCCGTGGCGATCGTCGATCCCGGCGATGCGGGCCGGATTGATCGAGAGCAGTTCGACGAGCTTCTCGATGTCGGCATCAAGTTCGGTGTTGGCGATCGCAAACGCTGTCTCGACACCGAGCATCCCGGGAGGCGCGTCGAGGAACGGACGTTCCTTGTCCTGCCGGGTGTGCGGCGCATGATCGGTGGCGATCGCATCGAGCGTGCCGTCGAGCAGTCCCACCTTGATCGCAGCCACGTCGGCGGGGGTGCGGAGTGGCGGGTTGACCTTGAACACGGTGTCGAACGAGGCCACGGCCGAGTGATCAAGACAGAGATGGTGAGGGGTGGCCTCACCGGTGACCTTGAGTCCCTCGGCCTTCGCCGCTCGGATCAGATCGACGCCACGGGCCGTGGTGACGTGCTGGAAATGCACGCGGCCATCGGTGAGTCGGGCGAGCGCGAGATCGCGGGCGATCATCAACTCCTCGGCCTCGGCGGGCTGGCCGGGCATGCCGAGTCGACTCGACCACTCCCCCTCGTGC